>JBFGFG010000209.1:0-5163 GCA_041579655.1 Nitriliruptoraceae bacterium | reverse complement strand
GCGGTCGCCCTCGGCGAGCCGGTCACGGTCGCGTGCTCGGTGATGAGCACGCGCAGCAGCTCGAGCTGGCCGCCGTCGGGGCGGTGCGCCTCCACGAGCTGGCGGTTGATGCGACCCAGCACCTCGCTGCTGGGGTCGTGCACGAACAGCTCGCCGCCGCTCATGCCCGCCCCGACGTTGCTGCCCGTGCGCCCGAGCACGACCACGGTGCCGCCGGTCATGTACTCGCACAGGTGGTTGCCGGTGCCCTCCACCACCGCGGTGGCGCCGGAGTTGCGCACCGCGAAGCGCTCGCCGACGCGCCCGGCGATGAACAGCTCGCCGCCGGTCGCGCCGTACAGCAGCGTGTTGCCTGCCAGCACCGGGTCGCCGGCGTCGTCCGCCGGCGGGCGCACCACGATCCGGCCGCCGCCCATCCCCTTGCCGACGTAGTCGTTCGCGTCGCCGGTGAGCACCAGCTCGACGCCGGCGGCGAGGAACGCACCGAACGACTGGCCGACCTGGCCGTCGAAGCGCAGCCGTGCGAGCCCGTGCGGCGCGCCGGTGCCGAACTCGAGCCCGATCGAACCACCGATGCGGGCACCGATCGAGCGCTGCGAGGCGGTCACGTCGTAGCGGTACTCGGTCACGCCGCCGAGGAAGATGGTCTCGAGCGCGTCGTCGAACACCCGGTCCCCGAGCTCGCTGCGCGGGTCCTGGATCGCGGTGCGCTCGACGAAGTGGCGCGGGCCCTCGCCCACGTCGGCGATCAGCGGGCCGACGTCGAGCGTCGTGGCGCGACCCTCGACCGGCGCCGGCTCGAGCAGGTCGACGCGGCCGATGGCCTCCTCGACGGTGCGCAGCCCGAGCTCGGCCAGACGGTGTCGGACCTCCTCGGCGACGAACAGCAGGTACGCGGCGACCTGCTCGGGCTTGCCGACGTACTTGTCGCGCAGGTCGCGACGCTGGGTCGCGATGCCGACCGGGCAGGTGTCGCGGTGACACGCGCGGGCCATGATGCAGCCCTCGGCGAACAGCGCGGCGGTGCCGAACGCGAACTCGTCCGCGCCGAGCAGCGCACCCATCAGCACGTCACGGCCCGTCTTGAAACCGCCGTCCACGCGCAGGCTCACGCGGCTGCGCAGCCCGTTGAGCCGCAGCGTCTGCTGGATCTCGGACAGACCGAGCTCCCACGGCAGCCCGGCGTGCTGGATCGACGACAGGCTCGACGCACCGGTGCCGCCGTCGGCGCCCGAGATGTGGATCCCGTCGGCGAGCGCCTTGACCACGCCCGCAGCGACCGTCCCCACGCCGCGCCCGGCGACGAGCTTGACGTTGATCATCGCGTCGGGGTTGACCTGCTTGAGGTCGAAGATCAGCTGGGACAGGTCCTCGATCGAGTAGATGTCGTGGTGCGGCGGCGGGCTGATCAGCGTCTGGCCCGGCGTGGTGTGACGCAGCCTGGCGATCTCCTCGGAGACCTTGTGACCGGGCAGCTGGCCGCCCTCGCCCGGCTTGGAGCCCTGCGCCATCTTGATCTGCAGCTCCTCGGCGTACGCGAGGTACTGCGGGGTCACGCCGAAGCGGCCGGACGCCACCTGCTTGATGCGGCAGTCGAGGTCGTTGGCGGTGCCGCGCGTGTGGAAGCGGAACGGGTCCTCACCACCCTCGCCGGAGTTGGCCTTGCCGCCGATCATGTTCAGCGCCGCCGCGAGCGTCTCGTGGGCCTCGGCCGAGAGCGCACCGTGCGACATCGCGCCGGTCGAGAACCGCTTCGTGATCGCCTCGGCCGGCTCGACCTCGTCGAGCGGGATCGGGCCACCGGCGGCGGGGACGAACCGCAGCAGGTCGCGCGGCATCGCGGTGGGCCGGTTGTTCACCAGCGCGGCGAAGCGCTCGTACAGCTCGAAGCGGCCCTCGTCGGTGGCCACGCGCAGGATGTGGGCGGCCTGCTCGGTCATCGGCAGCGCGCCGAGGCCGTCGATCGCGAACGGGTCCGTGGACGGCTTGCGACCGAGCCCGAGCGCGTCGTGCAGCGCCTCGATCACCGGCTTGTTCATGTCGTGGAACTCGCCGCCGATCTTGTACTTGATCACGCCGGGGCTCTCGAGCTCGGGGGACGCGCCGAAGCCGCGCTCGTGCTGGTCGAGCACGTCCTGGGCGAGGTCGGCGAAGGTGAGACCGCCGAGCGTGGACACGGTGCCGGTGAAGCACAGCTCGATGACGTCGTCGGCGAGACCGAGGGCCTCGAACAGCTGCGCCGAGCGGTACGCGTCCACGGTGGACACGCCCATCTTCGACATGATCTTCAGCACGCCGTCCTCGATGGCGGTCCGGTAGCGCTGCTGCGCCTCCGACGCCGGCGGGTTGTCGCCGCCGATGCGGCCCTCGTCCGCGAGGTCGGTGATCGTCTGCAGGATCAGGCGCGGGACGATCGCGTCGGCGCCGTAGCCGAGCAGGGCGGCCATGTCGTGGGTCTCGCGGGCCTCGTCGGTCTCGGCGACCAGCGAGGTCTTGGTGCGCAGCCCCTCGCGCAGCAGCCGCTGGTGCACGGCACCGACGGCCATCAGGATCGGCACCCGGGCGTGCTCATCGTCAGCGCCCACGTCCGACACCACCACGATGCCTGCGCCGCCACGCACGAACGCCACGGCCTCCTCACCCAGCCGCCGCAGCGCCTGCTCGAGGCCGTCCACGCCGTCCGCGACAAGGAACGACGCGTCCACGGCCTGCACGTCGATGCCGTTGGCCTCCAGCACGATGCGCTGCAGCCCCTCGGGGAACAGGAAGAAGCTGCCGAGCTCGATGAGCGCGGCGGCCTCGGGACGCTCGGTCAGCAGCGGCTGGCGCGGCCCCAGCAGCGTGCGCAGGCTCATCACCTCGTGCTCACGCAGGTGGTCGATCGGCGGGTTGGTGACCTGGGCGAAGCGCTGCTTGAAGTAGCCGCTGACCGGTCGGTGGTGGTGCGCGAGCGGCTCGATCGGGGTGTCGTCACCCATCGAGGAGGTCGTCTCCTTGCCCTGCGTCGCCATGGGCCGCAGGATCGAGGTGATCTCCTCCTTCGTGATGCCGTACGCGACCTGGCGCGCCAGCAGGTCGTGCGGGACCGACTCGACCGCGGCGCCTGCGCCAGCGGTGACGAGGTGCTCCGAGAGCCACTCCCCGTACGGCTGGCGGGCGGCGAGGCCGGCCTTCAGCTCGGCGTCCTCCTGCAGGCCGCCCTCGGTCGGGTCCACGCACAGCATCATCCCGGGCCCGAGGCGCTCACGGCGCAGCTGGCCGTGCCCGTACATCGGGATGGCGCCGATCTCGGACGAGGCCGTGACGATGCCGTCCTCGGCGACGAGGTAGCGCAGCGGCCGCAGCCCGTTGCGGTCCAGCGTCGCACCGACGCGCGTG
This sequence comes from Nitriliruptoraceae bacterium, assembly GCA_041579655.1. Classification (GTDB taxonomy): domain Bacteria; phylum Actinomycetota; class Nitriliruptoria; order Nitriliruptorales; family Nitriliruptoraceae; genus JBFGFG01. The sequence goes on along the minus strand of JBFGFG010000209.1, from coordinate 1,785 downwards.
CCGTCGGTGAACACCAGGCCGGCCGGGCCGTCCCACGGCTCCACGAGGCAGGCGTGGTAGCGGTAGAAGTCGCGCACGTCGGGGTCGACGTCGCTGGCGCCCTCCCACACCTGCGGCACCAGCATCGCCATGCCGTGGCGCACGTCACGCCCACCACGCACCAGCAGCTCCAGCGCCGAGTCGAGCTTCGCGGAGTCGGACTGCTCGGGGTCGATGACCGGGTCGATCAGCTCCGCGTCGATCCAGTCGGCGCCGAGGTCGGCCTGGCGCGCGTGCATGAGGTTGGCGTTGCCCTCGATGGTGTTGATCTCGCCGTTGTGGCACAGGCCGTGGAACGGCTGCGCGCGCTCCCACGTCGGCATCGTGTTGGTCGAGAACCGCGAGTGGAAGATCGCCAGCGCCGAGCTGAAGCGCTCGTCCTGGAGGTCGAGGTAGAAGGTCTCGAGCTGGTCTGCGTCGGCCATCGCCTTGTAGGTGACGGTCAGGAAGCTGAAGCTCGCGGCGTAGTAGCGCACGCCCAGCTTCGCGGTCGCCGCGCGGGCCCGACGCTCGGCGCGGTAGGCGAGGCGCTCGGCGCGCTGGTCGTCGGAGCCGACCGGCCGCTGCAGGATCGCCTGGGTGAGGTACGGCATCGATCCGGCCGCGATCGACCCGACCGAGTCGACGTCGGTGGGCACCTCGCGCCAGCCGATGACCACGACGTCCTCGGCGGCGCAGGCGTCCTCGACGGCCTGGCGTGCCTGGGCACGAGCGTCCGCGTCGTCGGGGTCGAGGAACAGGAACGCGAGCCCGAGGTCCTCCGGCTTCACGCTCGAGTGGCCCAGCTCGATCGCGCGGGCGAACAGCAGGTCGCGCGGGATCTGCGTGAGGATTCCGGCACCGTCACCGGACTTCCCGTCGGCCGCCACCGCACCACGGTGCTTCACCCCGGCGAGCCCGGCCAGCGCCATCGTGACGATCTCGCGCCGCGGGCGTCCGTCCACGTGCGCGACGAAGCCGATGCCGCAGGCGTCCTTCTCGAAGCGCGGGTCGTACAGACCCTGCGCCGCCGGCAGCGAGGAGTGGGCGGTCGGGAGCGAGGGGTTCGTGGTCACGTGGCAGGTCTCCGTGGGAGACGGACCGGCCCGGACGCACGGAACGGCGCCGACCGGCCCGGATGGGCGTGTGGTCGAGCGCCGTTGCTCTGGAGGAACCGTACCGCCTCGCCCGGGACCGCAGCAACGGGCCGTGACGATGCGGCGTCCACCGCGTGCGTCGGGTTCGCTGGGCGCTTCGACCAACCCCGGAGCGCCCGTGCCCACCCTGATGATCACCGCCGTCTTCGAGGGTGGGCCCGTCGGCGACCTCGTGCCGGGCAAGCCGATCCCTGACCTCGCCGTGGACGTGGGCGGTCCGGGCCGCACGATGGTCAGCGGACGGACCGACGGCAACGGCATGTTCACGCTCGACGTCGACGACACCGGCTCGTGGACCGTCCAGATCACCGGCGAGGTCGAGGCCGGCAGCCTGCTCGGCCTGCGCAGCGTCGAGATCGTGGGCCCGCTGGCGATGAGCGCCGTCCCCGTCCGCCTCCGCGCCTGACGCTGTCCCACAGGGTGAGTGCTGTCCCACAGGGTGAGCTCGGCCGCTCACCTCACGGGACAGCGCTCCCTGTGTGGGACAGCGCCTGCGGGCTCTAGTCTCCTGCGCAGTGTCGCGACGAACGCGACGGAGACGGAGACACCTGTGGCAGAGGTCCTGGTCGAGCGACGTGACGACGGCGTGGCGGTCGTCACCCTCCACGAT
>JBFGFG010000208.1:0-5184 GCA_041579655.1 Nitriliruptoraceae bacterium | reverse complement strand
GTTCGGATCGCCGGTGCACACGGCCAGGTCGCCCGCATGCTCACCCGCCAGCTCGTGGCCGACGGTCACGACGTGGTCGGGTTGATCCGCAAGCGCGAGCAGGAGGCGGACATCCTCGACGACGGCGGACGTCCGGTCGTGATCGACCTCGAGGACGCCGAGGTTGACGAGGTCGGTGCCGTGCTCAAGGGCGCCGACGCGGTGGTGTTCGCCGCCGGCTCGGGGCCGGGCAGCGGGCAGGACCGGACGCTGTCGGTCGACCGCGACGCCGCGATCCTGCTGCTGCGTGCGGCCGAGTCCGTGGGCGTGGGGCGTTACGTGATGCTCTCGTCGATGGGTGCGGGCAACCCGCCGGAGCAGGGCTCCGACGACGACATGGGCGTCTACCTGCGCGCCAAGGGTGCAGCCGACGACGCGCTGCAGGCCTCGAGCCTTGCCTGGACGATCGTGCGCCCCGGTGCGCTGACGGACGATGGCCCGCTGGGCACGGTCGAGCTGGGCAGCGACGTCGGGCGCGGCGAGATCTCGCGCGCGGACGTCGCGTCCGTGCTGTGCGCCTGCCTCGAGGACGTCGGCACGGCAGGTCAGGTCGTGGAGGTCATCAGCGGCGAGACGCCGGTCAAGGTCGCGGTCGGCTCAGCAGCCCGCTGAGCGCGGACCGCCCCGGAACGACCCTGAAACAGACGACGCGCCCCGTCCCGAAGGACGCGGCGCGCGTTGCTCTGATCCGAAGATCAGATCGGTGCGACCTTCTCGGCCTGCGGGCCCTTACGGCCCTCACCGATCTCGAAGCTCACACGCTGACCCTCGTCGAGGGTCTTGTACCCATCGGTCTGGATCTCGCTGTAGTGGACGAAGAGGTCGTCCCCACCGGCGTCGGGCTGGACGAATCCGAAGCCCTTCTCAGCGGTGAACCACTTGACTGTTCCTTCAGGCATTGCACATGCTCCTGCATCACGGGCGCCACGTCGATTTGACCAGTCTGGCTCGTTGCGAGCCGGACAACTCTGCGTCCGTCATGCACAACCGTAGGGCGGCGCGGCGTTTGTGCACGTCTGAGGACGCAGTGCACGGTAGGCGCGCACATGGAGCTGCCGCGGCGGCGCCCACCGCACTCGCACATCCATGCGGATTCGGGCTCGGAACAGGTTGTGCGGCGGCGTTTCGGGGACCGCAGCAGGTGCCGGACCGCGACCTGTCGAACACCTACGGCATGAACACACCACGCCTCGCCTCTGTCCTCCCGCTGGCCGCCGCGCTCCTCGCCGTCGCCGCGATCCCCTCCGCCACCTCCGGGCCGCTCGTCGGCACCGTCGGTGCGGGGTACTTCGGCACCAACAACGTGTCGCTCGACATGAACGTGCCGATCAACTCGGGCACGGCCGGGGCGCGCGTCGTCGACGACAAGCTCATCGTCACGGACCAGAACGGGCTGACCGTCTACGACGTGTCCGACGCCTCGATGCCGGTCCCGCAGGGCTTCGTCGCGATCCCGCAGCAGTACTACTTCACCGAGGAGGACGTCCCCTCCAACGGCGAGATCGCGCTGGTCGGGCAGTTCGGCGACCTGACGCCGTCGATCCGGCTCAACGTGGTGGACGTCAGCCTCGAGGACAACCTCGGTGGACAGCCGACCGTGATCGGCACGCTGTCGGGCATGGACGAGCACACCTTCGAGTGCGCGCGTGACTGCACCTACGCGTACGGCTCTGCCGGCTCGATCATCGACCTCACCGACCCGACCAAGCCCAAGGACGTCGGTGAGTGGGACGACCACGTCAGGGCGCAGACGGACCCGCTGACCGGCGCGGCGTACAAGTTCGACAACAGCACCCACGACGTGACCGAGATCGTCCCGGGCATCCTGCTGACATCGTCCAACCCGATGTTCCTGCTGGACGTGCGCGAGACGCCGTTGACCCCCAAGGTCATCGGCACCGGCTCGTTCACCGACAAGCGGTTCATCCACGCCAACGTGTGGCCGTACCACGGTGCGCTGCCGCAGAACCCGGCAGACCCTGCGGCCGAGGGCTGGTCGCCCGACTGGTCGCAGTTCGACGACTTCGTGCTCGTCGGCGGCGAGACCGGCAAGCTCGGCACCGCTTGCGGCAAGAACGACGGCGCGTTCATGACCCTGCCCTGGAAGCGCGTCACCGACGTCGCCGCCAAGGACTTCGGCATGATCCGCATGACCCACAACATCAACGGGGGCCAGGGCGACGAGTACCGGCCCAAGCCCGACACCTTCACCGACGGCGGCTCCGCGTACAGCCAGTTCTGCACGCACTGGCTCACGACCCGTCCGGGCTACCGCGACGGCGGCCTGCTCGCCATCGGCTGGTACGAGTTCGGGGTGCGCTTCCTGGACGTCGCGCCGGACACCGGCAAGATCACCGAGCACGCGTGGCTGATCCCGATGGGCGGCTCGACCTCAGCCGCCTACTGGCTGGACGAGGACACCGTCTACACCGCCGACTACCAGCGCGGCGTGGACATCATCAGCTACGACGACTCGGTCGAGCCGAACGCCGACGAGGTGATCACCCACGAGGGTGTGCGCTTCGAGCGTCAGGTCCTCGAGGCGCCCACGGTGCTCAGTGACTGGTACCGCGGCTACGGCTGCCCGCTGCCACGCTGACGCTCGTCGAGCTGCACGCCCTGCGGGCGCGGGCGCTGGAGCTGGGTGCCGGTGTTGGCGTCCTCGGCGAGCGGGAGCCACAGCACGAAGCGGGCACCGCCGTCGTAGGGGACGGCGCTGAGCATGCCGCCGATGCGCTCGGCGAGGCGACGTGAGGCAGCGAGGCCCGAGCCGAGGCCCGTGGTCCCGGCGGGGTCGAGCCGCACGCCGTCCTCGAACACCTTGCCGAGCAGCTCGTCGGGGATGCCCGGCCCGTTGTCGGTGACCAGCAGCTCGAGGCCGTCGGCCACGACCTGCGTGGACAGGTGCAACGTCATGTGGCGGTCGCTGCGGGCGTGGACGAGCGCGTTGTTGACGAGGTTGAGCAGCACCTGGCGCAGCACGACACCGTCGACCGGGACGATCATGTCCTCGATGTCGATGACGAGCATCCCCCCGACGCGCTCGAACTGCAGCGCGGTGAGGCCCTCGATCCAGCCGGCGACGTCGCCGAGGTTGACCGACGTCGGGTCGCCGTCCTGACGGTCGTGGGTGCCCTCCAGCATCGAGGTGACCTGCTCGGCGGCACGCACGGCGGCGGACGCGAGGCTGGTCAGCACGCGGTCGCGGGTGGCGGCGTCGAGCTCGACACCACCGTTGGCCAGCATCTGGGCGTAGCCGGCAACCACGGTCAGCGGGTGGCGCAGGTCGTGACCGAGCCGGTGGACTAGCTCGTCCACCGAGTGGCCGTCCTCGACGGAGACCTCGGAGGTGGTCAGCGACGCGACGCCGACGAAGGTGGCGATGAGGGACGGGGCGTGCGCGAGCTTGGTGGTGTCCGGCGTCAGGGCGCCGAGGCAGCAGCGGACCTCCACGTACGTCCCGTCCACCCGCTGCAGCCGGACGTCAACCTCCACTGAGGTGGCGTCGGCGAGGGCCAGCGCGTGCGTGATGCGACGCAGGTGCAGCGGCTGCATCATCGTGCTGAGCTTGCGCCCGAGCAGCACGCCGATCGGCTCACCGAGCAGCGTCGCGAGACGCTCGTTCGGAGCCCGCAGCACGAGACCGTCGGTGTCGATGACGGCGGCCGGGACGGGCAGCGAGTTCAGCTGCAGCCCGGGCGCGATGGTCTCGCGAGAAGGACGGATGCCCGTCGGGGGACGGTTCGGGGGAGATGTCTGCACAAGTGTGCCCGGTGCTCAGGCCCCCCGGCCCTCTCCATGTGTACACCTGAACCCGACGAAACGCGACAGCGAAACGCAACTGGTTCTGGGACCATCCCTCCTGGTCATTTGTGACCAGAGGCGTCAATGGTGCGATCGCGGGGCGTACGGTGCGTCGTACGCCGTTGCGGAGACGTGGATGCAGCTCGGACCTTTCTTTGGACTACCTGGGCACGAACGTGCGCAGCAGCTCGACGAGCGCAACCCGTTGCTCACGCAGCGTGGTCGTTTCGAGATCGGCGACCCCGAGCTGCTGTACCTCGACGGCAACTCCCTGGGCCGGCTGCCGAGCGCTGCGATCGCGACGATCGAGCACACGACGCACCACCAGTGGGGCGAGCGGCTGATCAGGTCGTGGAACGAGGGCTGGTGGGAGCTGCAGCTGCGCCTCGGCGACCTGCTGGCCCCCGTGGTCGGGGCACGGCCCGGCGAGGTGATCGTCAGCGAGTCCACGACGACCAACCTCTACAAGCTGGCGATGGCGGCGGTGCGTGCGCGCCCAGGTCGTCGCCTGATCGTCACCGACGACCTGAACTTCCCGACCGACAACTACGTGCTGGCCGGCGTCGCCGAGCTGCTCGGCTGCGAGGTCGTCACGGTCGCGAGCGCCGACGGCGTGCACGGGCCGACCGAGGAGATCGAGGAGGTGCTCGCGGGCGGCGAGGTCGCGCTGCTGAGCCTGTCGCACACCTGCTTCAAGAGCGGCTTCACCTACGACGTGGGCCGGCTGACGGCCGCTGCGCACGAGCACGGCGCGCTGACGCTGTGGGACCTGTCGCACTCCGCAGGGTCGGTGCCGGTGGAGCTCGAGGCCAACGGGGTCGACCTCGCCGTGGGGTGCACCTACAAGTACCTCAACGGCGGGCCCGGCTCGCCGGCGTTCCTGTACGTCCGCGAGGAGCTCCAGGACGTGCTGGAGAACCCCATCGCCGGCTGGTGGGGCCACGCGGACCCGTTCGCGTTCGACCTGGAGTTCACCCCCACGACGGGCATCCGCCGGTTCCACGTCGGCACGATGCCGACGCTGTCGCTGGCGGCGATCGAGGCCGGCGCGGCGCAGGTCGCCGAGGTCGGCATCGACACCATCCGCGAGGTGTCGGTCAGCCTCACCGAGCTGATGATCGCGGAGGCCGAGCAGCACCTGACGCCGCTCGGGTTCACGCTGCGCTCGCCACGTGACGCGGCGCAGCGCGGCAGCCACGTGTCGCTGTCGCACCCCGACGCGTGGCCCATCACGCGGGCGCTGATCGAGGACGCCAAGGTGCTGCCCGACTTCCGCGCACCCGACAGCCTGCGGCTGGGCATCGCCCCGCTGTACATCAGCCACGTCGACGTGCACACCGC
>JBFGFG010000207.1:0-5216 GCA_041579655.1 Nitriliruptoraceae bacterium | reverse complement strand
GACGCGCCGCAGGGCACCACCGCCTCACTGATCGCGATCGAGTTCGAGGAGTCGCTCCTGGCGCAGGAGGCGCTGCTGGCCTCGATGCGGCTTGTGAGCAAGGGCCAGCTGAAGCTCGAGGACGCGGCCATCATCCTCAAGGAGGAGGGCGGGCGCCTGCGCATCCACGAGACGCGCGACACCCGGCCGGCCGACGGCATCCGCAGCGGCACGTGGTTCGGGATGCTCGCCGGGCTCCTCGTGGGCGGCGGGGCGCTGCTGGTGGGGGCCGCGCTGGGCGCTGCCGTGGGCGGCATCTTCGCCAAGCTGCGCGACATCGGCATCCAGGACGAGCAGATGCAGCAGCTGGGCGAGGGGCTCGGCGAGGGCCACGCAGCGCTGCTGCTGCTGATCGAGGATGCGCACCTGTTCCACGCGATGGCCGAGCTGCGTCGCTTCCACGGCACGCTGCTGCACAGCACCTGCGACGAGAGCACCACCGAGCGCATCAGCGAGGCGCTCGCGGTCGACCCCTCCGCGATCGCGTGACCTGCCTGGCTGCGTGACGGGGCGCGGCCGGCTCAGAGCCGGGCGGCCTCGCACAGCAGCGCGACGACCTCGCGGACCTCGGTCTCCGGGTCGCCGGACGGCGAGTGGTGCCCGGCGAGGTGCACCGCGGTGATGCCGTGGACGGCCGTCCACTGTCGCCACGCCAGGCGCATCGCGGCACCCTTCGGGCGCGGGTCGAGGTGGACCTCGCACCAGGCGGCGCACGCTGCGACCCACGTGGCGCGGAAGCACGCGTACTCGACCGCCTGCGCCGCGTCGTCGCGGACGAACTCCGGCACGGGGCTGCCGAACATCACCTCGAAGCGCACGGGGTCCTCGACGGCGGTCCGCAGGTAGTGCAGCCCGACCGCCACGATCCGCTCGACGGGGTCCGCGACGGCGGGCAGGGGGTGCGCTGCGAGCTCGGCGAACCAGCGGTCGTGCAGCGCCCGGACCACGTCGGCCTTCCCCCCGACCCGGCTGTAGACGACCTGGTAGCTCACCCCGAGCGCGTCGGCGAGCCGCCGCATCGAGAGCGCGTCCACGCCCCCGGCGCGCAGCAGCGCCGCGGCCTCGTCGAGCACGGTCTCACGGGTGATGGCGGTGGGCAGAGCGGACCTTGCAGTCGCGTGGAGCAGTTGTATGATGTTGTCATATTACACCGTCATAGGCGAGCACCGCATGCCAACCACCCCACACACCTTCGCCCCGCCGACCGCCGTCGAGGCAGGCAGGGTCGAGCTGACGATCAAGGAGGGATGGGACGTGTTCACCATCCCCCACGGCGGCTACCTGCTGGCGCTCGCGGGCCAGGCGGTGCTCGCGGCCACCGAGGCCCGCGACATCTTCACCATCACCGTGCACTACCTGCGCAAGGCTGCCGTCGGCCCGCTCGCCTTCGACGTCACGGAGGTCGGCGGGTCACGCCGCTTCACCACCGTGACCGCCGTCGGCACGCAGGACGGACAGCCGGTGCTCTCCGTGATGGCGAGCGTCGGCCAGCGCGAGGACGTGACCGGCCCGACGTGGCACGCCTCCGAGCCGTGGGACCCGGCCGAGGTGACGCTCTCGCCGCGCGCGACCGACCCCGAGCTTGGGTTCCCGACACCCGCGATCGCACACCGCTTCAACCTCCAGCTCGACCTCGACAGCGTCCCGTTCGTGCACGGCCGCACCAGCGACGACACCACCCTGCGCGCCGTGATGGACACCGACGTCGTGGACCAGCTCACCGCGCTGCTCGCGTGCGACGTCACGATGCCGGCCGCCTGGAACGCGCTCGGCTCCAAGGGCTGGGTCCCCACCCTCGAGCTCACCGCCCACGTCCGCGCCCGCCCCGTGCCGGGACCGCTGCGCGTCACCGCCGTCACCCGCCACGTCCAGGACGGCCTCCTCGAGGAGGACGCCGAGGTCCACGACCATGCCGGCACCCTGATCGTCCAGTCCCGCCAGCTCGCGATATGGAGCCAGTAGCCCCGCCTCACGGGAAGCGTGACACGCACACGGGCGGGTCAAGGAGCCCGGGGGAGCTCGAGGGGCTTGCCCCTCGAACCAAGCCGAAACGAGCGACCGGCCGCACCGTTGAAGGGGTGCGGCCGGTCGTGGGTCGGCAGGGCCTAGGGGGGAGCTAGCCCTCACCGTCCTCCGTACCGATGGGGTCATCGGCCGGGGCTTGTGTCTGGTCACCCGGTGCGTCCGGGCGATCGACCTCGTTCGCCGCGGGGGGCGGCGCGATGGTCGTGGCCGCAGGATCCGGGACATCGCGAACCTGTCGCTCGCTGCACGCTGACACGCCCATCGCCAAGGTCATGGCAGGGGCGAGCAGGACAGCGGACAGACGGGTGCGCAACGGAGCTCCAGGATCGGGCGAGCACGGGTCAGACGCCCGCACCATGCCCTGCCTGACCGCCGGTCATACGCGTCGGCGGAGGTTTCTTTCGGCACCCCCGGAGCAGGAGGCCACGGCGCCGACGTCGAACACCGCAGGCAGACCCCGGAGGTCCCGTGCGCCGCCATCTCGCCCTGCTGCTCTCGTCCATGCTCGTCGTGCCTGCGACCCTCGCTGCGGCCGTGCCCGCTGCGACCTCGCGCGTCGTGATCGGCTTCGCCGACGCCACGCTGCCCGGCGACATCGCGACGCTCGCCTCGGAGCTGCACGCCCTCGACGGCGTGGCGCTCCACGAGCTCGGCGTGCTGGCCGTGACCGTGCCGACCGCGAGCCTCGCACTGCTGGAGCAGCGCGACGACGTGGTGGCGGTGCGCCCCGAGCGTCGCCTGACGATGCAGCTGGCCTCCTCGGTGCCGTTCATCGGCGCGGGCGCCGCCGCGCTCGGGAGCCCTGCGCCGGTGTCGACCCCGGACGGCCCGCTGGAGCGCCCCGCCGTGGACGGGACCGGCGTGACGGTTGCCGTCGTCGACACGGGTGTCTGGACCCAGCACCCCGACCTCAGCGACCGCGTGGTTGCCAGCGTCGACTTCGAGCTGGCGTACGCCGGGGAGCTGCTGCTGACCACCGAGCAGCTGGACAGCTTCGCCGCAGCCACCGGCCCCCTGGCCGGCACCACCGACGACGTCGGGCACGGCACGCACGTCGCGGGCATCGTCGCCGGGACGGGCGCCGCGTCGGCCGGCCGCGCGAACCGCAACGCCGGCGTCGCGCCGGGCGCCGCCATCGTCGACATCCGCATCTCCCCCCAGGCCCACACGAGCGACAACAACGTCGGCTGGGAGCGCAACGCGCTGGCCGCGTACGACTGGCTGGCCCGACACCACACGGACACCGCGTACGGACCCTCCGGCATCCGCGTGGTGAACAACTCGTGGGGCGTCGGCCCCTCGACCATCGACGGCGAGGAGCTCGACTACGAGCCGCTCGACGCGATCCTGCACCAGCTGTACGACGAGGACGTCGTGGTGGTGTTCTCCGCCGGCAACTCGGGCGCGGGCGACGACGTCACGCAGGACGTCATCCCGACCGGCCACCCGACCGTCATCACGGTGGCCGCCGGCTGCCACCCGAAGTCCTCCAGCAGCGGCTGCGTGCGCAACCTGCCCGACCTCGCCATCGCCAGCTTCTCCAGCCGCGGCGCAGCCGTGGACATCACCGGCCCGGGCGTCGACATCATCTCGGCCGTCAACCCCAGCAGCGGCAAGGCGCTGGGGGCCATCAGCGGCGACTACACCGGCGCGGGTGGCGCCGACGCCTACGTCAACCGTGCCTGGTACGCGAACTTCTCGGGCACGTCGATGTCCGGCCCCCACATCGCCGGCGTCGCCGCCCTGATGCTCGAGGTCGACCCGACCCTCACCCCCTACGAGGTCCGGTACCTGATGACCGCCACGGCCCGGGACCTCCTCAGCCCCGGCCGTGACATCGCAGCCGGCCACGGCATGGTCAACGTCACCGCCGCTCTCGACGCCGCCACCCGCCACGCCGCCGGCAGCCCGGTGGAGGCCCTCTTCCCCGACCACGACCCCTCCCCCACGCTCCGCTGACGGCCGCAGCCGGGGGCTTCGGCGCTCTGCGTCAAACGGTGCACAAAGTCACTACCGGCGTGGCGTGGACGTTCCTACTGTCCGACTTGGCCGTTCTCGCAACATCACGGCTACGTACGTCCGGTGTTAGGTCTTCGGGGGAGGACCGCACACCAGCACAGCCCGCCACAGTCATGTGGCGGGCTGTGGCGTGCGGCACCCCGTTGTCGCCGACGCGGCGGAGCAGCGGTCAGACCCCCATGGTCCGACCGATGATCTCCTTCATGATCTCGTTCGTGCCGCCGTAGATGCGCATCACGCGAGCATCCACGTACGCCCGGCTGATCGCGTACTCCTGCATGTAGCCGTAGCCACCGTGCAGCTGGACGCCCGCGTCCACGACCTCGCCGAGCATGTCGGTGCACCAGTACTTCGCCATCGCGGCCTCGTCGACCGACAGCGTCCCGGCGTTGAGCTTCTCGACGCAGTCATCGACGAACGCCTGCCCGACGTGGACCTTGGTTCGCATCTCGGCGAGCATGAAGCGTGAGTTCTGGAACGAGCCGATCGGCTTGCCGAACGCGGTGCGCTCCTTGGCGTACGCGAGCGTGATGTCGAGCGCGGCCTGGGCGCCGGCGACGGCGCCGGCCGCGATCGAGATGCGCTCCTGCGGCAGCGCCTCCATCAGGTAGATGAAGCCCTTGCCCTCCTCGCCGAGGAGGTTCTCGGCCGGCACGCGCACGTCGGTGAAGAACAGCTCGGCGGTGTCCTGCGCGGGCATGCCCATCTTCTTCAGCTTGCGGCCGCGCTCGAAGCCCTCCATGCCGCGCTCGACCAGCAGCAGGCTGGTGCCCATCGCGCCGGCGTCCGGGTCGGTCTTGGCGACCACGATCACCAGGTCGCCGAGGATGCCGTTGGTGATGAACGTCTTGGCGCCGTTGAGCAGGTAGCTGCCGTCGGCCTGCTTGATCGCGGTGGTCTTCACACCCTGCAGGTCCGACCCGGTCGCCGGCTCGGTCATCGCGATGGCGGTGATGGTCTCGCCGGTGACCATCGCCGGCAGGAAACGCGCCTTCTGCTCGTCGTTGGCGTACTTCTTGAAGTACGGCACGACCACGTCGTTGTGGAGGCTGAAGCCGATGCCGGACGCGCCGACGCGGATCAGCTCTTCGCTGATGATCTGGTTGTAACGGAAGTCGTCGACGCCGCCGCCG
>JBFGFG010000206.1:0-5223 GCA_041579655.1 Nitriliruptoraceae bacterium | reverse complement strand
TACAGCCCGCCGCTAGCACCGCGGCCACGCCAACCGCCGCCCAGGCACGAGTCGAGCCTGTCGAGAGAACCGGAACACGCATGCCGCACCTAGGTTGATTCTGATACCTGTCGGCACATCGTCGGCACAACTGAACCACTGGGCCCGGCCACGCGTTGGGCAACGGATAGAGGTATGCGTTACCGCGGACGGAGTCATGCGGAGCGGGGTCAGGGCACCGGCGGGTTGCGGCGCTGCTGCTTGAGCTCGCCGCGCTGCTTCTTGGCCTCGAGCCGACGGCGCTGCGAGCCGCGGGTCGGCTTCGTGGGACGACGGCGCTTCGGCGGCGTCATCGCCTCCCCCACCAGCGCCTTGAAGCGCGAGACCGCGGCCGAGCGGTTCTGGTGCTGGCTGCGCTCCTCGGAGGCCTGGATCACCAGGATCCCGTCCTTGGTCATCCGGTGGGCCAGCCGCTCACGGATGCGGTCCTTGGCGGCCTGGTGCAGCTGCGAGGCCTCGAGGTCCCACCGCAGCTCGATCTTCGAGTCGGTGGTGTTGACGCCTTGGCCGCCCGGGCCGCCCGACCGCGACGCACGGAACTCCAGCTCCGCCTCGTCGATGGAGCTGCCGCCGGGAAACCTGATGCGTGCCATGCCCGCCACCGTACGGGGAAACGGCCGACGGCCCGCCCGGGAAGGGGCGGACCGTCGGTCGGTGCGTGTGGCTCAGGCGTCGTTCTGGGTCCAGCGGCTCCAGGACGTGCCCTCGTCGAACGGGAGCGGCTCGGAGTCCTCGACGTCGTAGCCGTCCATCTCGGCGACGAAGAAGCCGGTGTTCGCCGCGCCGTACGACGCGGTGTAGATGAACCCGCGGTAGGCGTACGCGGTCCAGGACCGCGCCCCCTCCGGCGTCAGCTGGGCGTACACGGGTGCGGCGCCGATCGGCCCCACGCCTGCGGCGCGGGTGAAGTCGTGGATGATCGCGCCACCGGAGTACCAACCGGTGACCGACAGCTGCTTGCCAGCGTCGTTCTGGTCAGCCGAGATGAAGTTGTAGAAGTGGCTGGTGCACACCGCGAGGTTCGGCAGGTCGGGCGCCGAGCCGTAGCCGAGGGCGACGGGCGCCTCCGGGACCGTGATGTCGTACGCGAACAGCGTGCCGGTGGGCGCGCCGGCCGAGCACGTGCCTGCAGCGGCGCCAGCGAGCTCGTCGTTGAGCAGCAGGGTCACGCCGTCCGGCGCCAGACGGGCGCCGTGGTGGATCGAGATGCTCGGGTTGGCGATGGTCGAGACGTGGACCGGGTTGAGCGGGTCCTCGGTGATGTCCCAGATGATCGTCGTGCCGATGGCGGCGCAGAACAGCAGGTCGCGAGTGCCGGTGGCGGTCTCGACGTCGAACGCGAGGCCCTGGTCGTGGCAGCCGTCGGCGGCCGCGGTGCCGTCGAACGACGCGCCGAGCTGGCGCATCGAGATCTCGTGCGACTGGTTCTTCGTCACGTCACCCTTGAGGCTGAACGCGCCCCACTTCGGGGCGGTGTGGAAGCCGGCCGTCGAGTAGTAGACGAGCCCCTCCTGCGGGTTGAGCGAGATGTTGTGCGTCGCGTCGCTCAGCCTCTGGCTCGGCAGCTGGCCGTTCTCGCCGACCGAGTGGACCAGGGCCGGGCTCGCCGGGTCGGTCACGTCGAAGATCCAGATGCCCGGACCGGTCGGGATGCCGCCGACGCTGTTGACGTCGTCGCACGGCTTGGCGCCGCCGTCGTGACCGATCACGACGTAGTTCTCCCACACGACGATGTCGTTGTGGAAGCCGCCGCACGCGACGCTGGCGAGCAGCTCGGGCTCGCGCGGGTTGGTGATGTCCACGGCGCGGAAGCCGTCGTCACCGTTGACCGTGCCGACGAACGCGTAGTCCTTGACCGCGTCGATCGTCTCGCCCTTCAGCTGCTGCACACCCTCGCGGCGCTGGAACATGATGTCGGTGGAGGCACCCGTCTCGAGCTCGGCGATGAGCTCGATGTTGTCGGTGGCCTCGAACGCCGGCAGCTCCTCGCCGGTCATCAGCGTGCCGATGGGCGTCTGGTCGATGACCCCGCCCTGCTGCAGCTTGTAGTCGTCGATGGTGCCGGGGGCCTCGCCGACGCTGGCGAGGTTGGGCACGCCGGCGGCGACGGTGGCGGCGGCGAACAGGCCGACCACGACGGATGCGCGGATCTTCACAGGGAGTCCTTGCGGCTCAGGGAACGGTTTATTGGTCTGATGCGGGGTTTCGACGCCGTTGACCGGAACTCCTGCCGGACGGCCGCCCGAACTGCACGACGAAGGCCCACGCAGATGCGTGGGCCTTCGTCGTGGTGCGTGCGCGCAGCCGTCAGTCGTTCTGGGTCCACTTGCCCCAGACGATGCCCTCGTCAACGGAGTACGGCGCGAGCTCGGCGTCAGCCGTGCCGGTGTAGCCGTCGAGCGAGGCGATGAACAGGCCGGTGTTGCCGGTGTAGGAGCCGGCGTACACGTAGCCGCGGTAGGCGTAGGCGTTCCACAGCTCGGCGCCGGCCGGCTCGAGGTGCGCGACCTCGGGCCCTGCACCCATCGGGGTGACCGAGACGACGTCGAAGCCCTCGCTGACCAGCGGGGTGAGGTCGTGGCTGACGAAGCCCGAGCCGTACCAACCGGTCATGACCTGGACGCGACCCTCGGCGTTGGGCACGAAGTTGTAGAAGTGGCTGGTGCAGGTCTCGATGGTGCCGGGCGACTCGGACGCGGAGACGAAGCCGGTCAGGATCGGGGTCTCGGGCAGCGAGATGTCGTAGGTGAACATCGCGCCGACGGGCGCGCCGTTGAAGCAGCCGCTGGGAGCGCCGGCACCGGCGAGCTCGTCACCGAGCACGACCGTGCGGCCGTCCGGCGTGAAGCGTCCACCGTGGTGGATGTTGATCGCCGGGTTCGGGATCGTCGCGACCTCGACCGGGGCGGTCGGGTTGGTGATGTCCCAGATGAACGTGCTCTCGATCGCCGGGCAGACGAGCAGGTCACGCTCGACCTCCTCGCCGGAGATCGCGTCGAAGTAGGTGTTGCCGACCGAGAGGCCGATGTCGTGGCAACCGTCGGTCGCCAGCGGCGAGACGTCGGTCATCGAGAACACGGTCTGGCCGGCCTCGAGGTCGTTGAGGTCGACGAACCCGAAGCCCGGGTTGTCGGCGTCGAACGACGCGGTCGCGAAGTAGACGAGACCGTTGGGGTGCACGGTGAGGTTGTGCGTGCCGTCACGCAGCAGGTCGACGCCACCCTCGCCCTCGGCGTTGAAGAAGCTGACCAGCACAGGGTTGGCCGGGTCCTCGACGTCGAAGATCCAGATGCCCGCGCCGTCCGGGGAGCCCGGGCCGACGGTGGGGACGCTCGAGCCCGTGCGGTCGCACGGACCTGCGGAGCCGTCGTGGCCGAGAACGGCGTAGTTCTCCCACACCGCGATGTCGTTGTGGAAGCCGCCGCACTGGATGTTGGACAGCACCACCGGCGCGGTCGGCTCGGTGATGTCGACGATCGTCATGCCGTGCTCACCGCCGCCCGAGAGGGGCGAGATGCCGAGGAACGCGAGGTCGAGGGTGCGGTCGACCTGCTCCCCGTCGAGGGTCTGGACGCCCTCGCGCAGCTGGAACTGCATGTCGGTGGTGGCGCCGGTCTCCACGGAGGCCACGGCCTCCATGTTCAGGGCGCGGCTGGTCTCGAAGCCTGCCTCGACCGTGCCGATGGCGGTGGTGTCCACGAGGTCGCTGGCGACCTTGTAGACGTCGTTGGAGGCGGCGAGGTCGGCCGAGGCCACCACCGAGGCGATGTTGGGCACGCCGGCCGCGACGAGGGCCGCGGTCGCGATGCCGGCGGCGAGTGAGGTCATACGCACAGGTTCTGTCCATGGGTGGAGGGCTGTTGGGGGGTTTCCCCCCGCAACGAGGCGACTCCTCCCCGGACACATGCCGCTCCGGCGCCAGCGCACATCCGACGCACACCGAACACTGATGTGCGCAGAACGAACGTTCAGCGCCTCAGCACCTCAGCGCCTCAGCGAGCCGCCCGCAGCCGCGACGGCCGCGTCCACGGCCTCGATGGTCGCGGCCGCGTCCTCGTCGGTGAGCTGCCGGTCGGGCGCCTGCAGCCGCAGCGCCATCGCCACGGAGCGGTTGCCCTCCCCCACCTGCTCGCCCCGGTAGAGGTCGAACAGCCGCAGGTCGTCCAGCAGCTCGCCCGCACCGTCGCGCACGGCCTGCTCCAGCGTCGCGTAGCTGACCTCGTCTGGCGCGATCACGGCCACGTCCAGCGTCATCGCCTGGTGCTTCGCGGTGGCCACGGCCTGCGTCGGCGCGCGCTCGGCGACGGCACGCAGGTACGGCTCCAGCAGCAGCTCGCCCACGATCACGGGCTCGGGCAGGTCACGGCGCTCTGCCTCGGCAGGGTGCAGCTGACCGACGACGCCGACCTCGACACCACGCACGTGCAGCACCGCGGTGCGGCCGGGGTGGAACCCCTCGCGCACGCCGTTGCTGCGCTGGAGCTGCCACGCGGGGTCGTCACCGACCAGCGTCGCGACGACCTCGTCGAGGATTGCCAGCGCGTCCAGCAGGCCCCAGCTGTCGTTGCTCTGCCAGCCGGCGCCGGCGCGGTTGCCCTGCAGCGCCAGGCCCAGCACACGCGGCTGCGTGGGCAGCACGGTGCCGTCGGGCGCCGTCCAGCGCCAGCCGTCGACGAGCGTGTCGAGCGTCTTGTCCACGTCGGACCCGGCGGGACGGAACACCCGCTGCAGCTCGAACAGCGCCACGCCCGGCAGCCCCTGCACGGTGTTGGCCCGCACGGCGGCGAGCAGCCCCTCGACCAGGGACGGCGCGAGCGCCGGTGCGTCCTTGGCCAGCGGGTTGGCCAGCACGCTCAGCTGGTCGCCGGCGAGCAGGCCCATCAGGCCGTCGGTCGGCGCCAGCGGTCGCGAGCGCACCTCGTGCAGCCCGTGGGCCCGCACCACCGAGCTGACCTCGCGGATCGCCTGCAGCATCGGCGGGCGTCCGCCGCGGGTGCGCACGTCGGGCATCGTGGCGGGGATCTGCTCGTAGCCGTGCAGACGTGCGACCTCCTCGACCACGTCAGCGGGCCGCAGCACGTCGCCACGCCAGCTCGGCGGGGTCACGGTGAGCGTGTCGCCGTCGACCTCGACGGTGGCACCACCACGGGCCAGCAGGGCCGCCTGCTCGTCGGCGGTCAGCTC
>JBFGFG010000205.1:0-5235 GCA_041579655.1 Nitriliruptoraceae bacterium | reverse complement strand
CTACGCGGACGTGGTGCTGCAGCTCGTGAAAGACGGCACCCCGCTCGCGCGCATCGACACGCTCGACATCCCGCAGTGGGTCCGCAACGCGGTCCAGGTGCGGGACAAGGGCTGCCGCTTCCCCGGCTGCAACGCACCCGTCGCGCAGACCGACATCCACCACATCGTCCCCCGCCGCGACGGCGGTCCGCACCACCCCAACAACCTCGTGCTGCTCTGCCGCCGCCATCACGGCGCGGTCGACCGCATCGGGTGGGACCTCGAGTTCAACCCCACGACGGGGGCGTTGCGGTTCACCGACCCCACCCTCGGTTACGCGTTCACGTCCGCGCCCAACGGGCAACGACATCCCGCCCCATGGCCCGATGACCAACCGTTGCCCGACTGGCTCGCGCCACCCATCCCCGAACCACCGGACGAACCGCCACCTGATGGCGACCCCGCCATCGATCCTGCTGAACCCAGCTGCACCACCTGACCAACCCAACCTGGCGACCGCCACCTGACCTGAACCGAAACCAGCCCGACACGCCACATCAGCGCCGCCCCCCGACACCTCCACGGTGCACGGGGCAGCGGCATGTCGTAGCTCGCTCGACACCTTCACGGCGCACGGGGCAGCGGCCCCGGCAACGGCCGGCATCGACACGGCCGCCACCCTCCGCGAGGAGTGCAGCGGCCGGTGTCCGTGTCAGCGTTCCGTGGGGCTCAACGCTGCAGGCGCAGGTCGAGCCGGCCCGAGTAGTCCCGGCCCTTGACGTCGACCTTCACGTGCGTGCCGACCTGCCACGGACCAGAGGTGGTGGTCAGGCCGTGCTCGTCGACGTCGAGGCTGCCGCGCTCGCCCTTCGGCGTGCCCAGCACCTTCTCGGCCATCAGGAAGCCGGTGACCCCGAGACGGGGCAGACGCACGCGCATGCCGTTGGGGGTGAGGCCGGTGACGATCGCCGGCTCGCCGCCCTTGGCGAAGCCGCGGTCGAGGATGATGGTCCACAGCTCGTCGCGCTCGCGACGGCCGGCGTAGTTCGCGGCGCCGGCGCGGGCGTCGAGCCACAGCGCGAGCGGCGCGAGCTCCTCGGCGGCGTGTGGCGGGGTCTCGCCCGCGAGCGCGGCACGCAGCTGCCGGTGCACGACCAGGTCGGCGTAGCGGCGGATCGGCGAGGTGAAGTGCACGTACGCGTCGGACGCCAGGCCGCGGTGTGCGGAGGGGTCCTTCTCGTAGCTGGCGCGCGCGATCGAGCTGGCGACCACGGTCGCGAGCAGGTCACGCGTGGGGCCGGAGCCGACCGACTCGACAGCGTCGATCAGCTGGGTCAGCGCGGCGTCGAGGTTGACCTCGTCGTCGGGGACGGCGAACGCCTTGATCTCGACCGTGGCCAGCTCGGCGGCGGCGCGCAGGGTCGGCAGCGCGTCACGCTTCAGGCCGGAGTGGGTGCGGTACAGCGCGGGGATGTCGTGGTGCACGAGCCAGCCGGCGACGGCCTCGTTCGCGGCGACCATGAGGCGCTCGATGAGGCGGTACGCCTCGGCGTGCGGCTCGGCGTCGCGGGTACGCAGCTTGCCGTCGAGGATCGCGGGCTCGACCTCGGCCTGCGTGAACAGCTCCTCGATGGTGTCGCGGCCGTCGCGCTCGACGCCGAGGCGCTCGGCGGCGGCGCGGATCGCGCGCAGGGTGGCGTCCAGCGCCGGGGCCTTCGCACGGTCGACCAGCTGGTCCATCACGCCGGACGCGTCGCCCTCGAGCCAGCGCTCGACGGCGGCGTAGCTGAGCTTGGCGTCGGACTCGATGACGGCGAGCTCGACCTCGACCTGGGTGAGCGTGCCGTCGGGCAGCACGAGGCAGCGCAGCGACAGCGCGCCGCGCTCCTCGCCGGGCAGCAGCGACAGCGTCCCCTCGGAGAGCGCCGGGTCCAGCATCGGCGCGTTCTCGCCGACGGTCAGGTACGCGGTGGCAGCCATCGTGCGGGCGTACTGGTCAGCCGGGGAGTTCAGACCCACGGCCGACGCGGCGTCCGCGATGTGGACGGCCACCTCGATCGGGTCGTCGACCCGGCCGGTCCAGGACGCGCTGATCGCGTCGTCCACGTCACGGGTGGCGGTGTCGTCGATCGTGACCGTCATCTCCTCGCGACGGTCCGAGCCGTGCATGTCCCAGCCCGGGATCGGGCCGTCGGTGGCGAGGCCTGCGGCTCCACCACGGCGCCCACCGGCGAGCATGCCGACGATGCGGTTCGCGGTGCCCTCGGTCGCTGCGGCGTCGAGGCCGGCGGCGGCGGGGCCACCGGGGATCAGCGACGGCGCGGCGCGGTTGAGCGCAACCACGACGGCGGCGGCGCGCACGGCGGCCGGCGAGCCGACCACGTGCGGTCCGGCGACGAGCGCGCGCCCGATCGGCGCGCCCTCCTCGGTCTGACCGATCATCACCACGACCTGGCGACCGACGGACTGCGCCAGCTGCGTGGCGAGCGACGGCTCGATCTCGACCCAGCCGCCACCGACGGCGCGGTCCGGCTCGATCACCGTGCGACCGGGGCCGGTCACCACTGTGCCCACGAGCATCACGGTCGGACGCTGCTTGAGCGTCGCCTCCGTGGCGCTGGCGCCCTTCTCGTCGACCTCGACCTCGATCTCGATGAGGTCGTCCGCGAGCTTGCCCGCCGCGACGGGCGGCGGCACGAACACGCTGTCGTACGGCTTCGCCGACACCCCGTCGTGGTGCACGAACGCGGTCGGCGTGACCGTGTCAGGACCGACGGGTGTGGCGAACCCGAAGCCCTTGGGATGCGGGCGGAAACGGGCGATGACGCTCGGCACGGACGGTGCCCTTCAGGGAGGTGACAGCAGGCCGGACGCTACCCCCGGTCGCGGGGGTGGTTGACCGCGTGTGCGGAGCCTCAGCGCACCAGGATGCGGCTGCCGCAGTCCACGCTGGTCGCGGCGGTCTCGGCGTCCGCCACCGCGACCATGCCCAGCGCGTCCATCAGGATGCCGAACACCTCGTCGTCGATGCGGTCCACGACACCCTCCACGGCGTCGAACGCGGGCACGAGCACGTCGCGCTGGAGGTCCGCACCGACGGTGCCACCACCGACGCCGACACCGACACCGACACCGGGCACGGTGCCGAGCACCTTGGTGCGGATGTCGAGGTCGTCGATCAGGCCCGACAGCCCGATGCCGTTGACGCCGTTGACCGGGTTGGCGCCTCGCACCTTCGCGCGGGACGGGAACGTGCCGGGCAGCACGACGTCCTTGCTGGTGCCGGGGATCTCGTAGCCACCGCTGGCGGTGACCTCGGCGACCGTCACGCCGCCGGGGGCGGTGATCGTGAGGATCGGGGTGTCGACGGTGGGCAGCGGCGTGCTCAGCAGCGCGGCCGACTTCGACGCGCCGAGCGCGACGCGGGCGGCCGAGGTGTTGACGCGGTTGGTCGCCGACATCAGGGTCTCGGTGGCTGCGC
Organism: Nitriliruptoraceae bacterium; assembly: GCA_041579655.1. Taxonomy (GTDB): domain Bacteria; phylum Actinomycetota; class Nitriliruptoria; order Nitriliruptorales; family Nitriliruptoraceae; genus JBFGFG01. Next base: position 1,775 of record JBFGFG010000205.1, on the reverse strand, counting down.
ACCGGACCGCGAGCAGGGCTGCCTCGCCGTAGCCGGCGTCCACGCCGATCGGGAGGTTGACCGAGCCGACGCTCATGCCGGCGATGCTGCCGAGCGGGTCCATCGTCAGGTCCATGCCGAAGCGGACGTTCGCCGTGCGGGCCTGGGTCCGGTACTCGCCGCTCGGCGTGAAGCCGGGGCGGCCGACGGCGATCTGCGGCGGCTCGATGATCGCCATGCGCAGCGTGCCGCTGGTGACGCCGGGGACGTTGGCGAGGTTGAGGCCGAGGTCCACGACGTTGCCGCCGTTGATGACCAGCGCGGACGCGGTGACCAACGAGAGCACGTCGACCTCGACGTCCAGCACCGCGCCGGGCGCGCCCTGGTCCACGTGAAGGATGTCGCCGATGCGCACCACGGTCTGGTTGCCGACGTTCGCCGCCAGCGTGATGAGCTGCCCTGCGACCGCGAGGTCTGCCGGGTCACCCGACGCGGTCAGGCCGTTGGCGGTCGCCGTGAGCAGCTCGCCGACGGTGACGGTGGTGTCGAGCAGCTGGTCGACCGAGCCGACGTTCGCGTCGCCGGAGAGGTCACCGATGCGCACCTTCGCGTTCGCGAGGCCGTTGAAGCCAGCGACCGTCAGCGAGACGGGACCGCCGAGCAGGTCGGAGAGCACGGTGCCGAGCACCTGCGAGCGGGCCGTGTCGAGCGACGCGATGTTGGTGCCGATCGAGATCGCGGACAGCGGCGCGAGCTCGGCCACCGCGGTCGCAGCGACGTCGTCGGTGCCGGGGACCATGCTGGTCAGGCGCGACATGTCGGCCACGGCCTGCACCATCACCGAGTTCGGGTTGGACAGCGTCGGGGTGAACGAACGGCTCGACTCGTCGAAGCGGCCGACCGTCGCGGTGACGACCCGGCCGTCACGGTTCGCCCAGCCGTCGTTGCGCGCCATGCTCTGCTCGGCGATCTCCTGCGCGCGGGCCTGCGGGTCGTCGCTCCAGAACTCACCGAGCGCCGAGGCCGCGTCGAGCGCCGCGAGGTCCACCGCGCCCTGCATGTCGCGCTCCGCGAGCGCCTGCGATCCGAGGTCCACGGCCAGCGTCAGCGACAGCAGCGCCAGCACCGTGGTGATCGCGGCGAACACCAGCATCGCGCCCTCCTCGCCCTCACCGACGGTGTCGGGGGCGGGGTGGCGCAAGCGCGCGAGGATGGTGCGCACGGACATGGTGTGGCTCCTGTGATGGATGGAGCAGGACCCCGGGTCGGTCAGCTGGAGAGCTGGACCGTGGAGGTCGAGGTGATCGTCGTGGGGACCCCGAGCGGGATCAGGATCGGGATGATCGGCGAGGCCCGCCAGGGGTAGCTCACCTCGACGGTGATGCAGCGGGCGCCGAGCGGGGCGACGCAGTCAGCGACGGTCGGCGTGCCGACGGTCGCGGCGGCGGCGTTGCCGCCGAGGGAGTTCAGCTGCGCGGTCGCGACGGCCCGTGCTGCGGCGATCGCAGCGGGCTCGTCAGCCGTCGAGACCGCGGCGCGAGCGCCCTCGGCTGACGCGGCTGCGAGCGTGTGGTCCACGGCGAAGATGACGCCGTACGTGAGCAGCCCCCACAGCACGAGGAAGAACGCCATGAAGGCGAACGCCATCTCGATCATCGCCGTGCCGTCCTCGGCAGCGAGACCGGGGCGGGACGCTTCGGCGGTGCGGGTGCTGCGGTTCATCGGTCGCTCCCCTGGTGCGTCGCTGCCGGACGATGTGACGTGCGTGATGCTGAGGAAACGGGACCGGCCGTGGG
>JBFGFG010000204.1:0-5250 GCA_041579655.1 Nitriliruptoraceae bacterium | reverse complement strand
TGGCGGTTGGCCCAGCCGGGGGCTCGGAGCTGGTCGATCATCGTTTCGATGTCGCTGGTCCAGGCGTGGAGGCGGCCCTGCTCGGACAGCGTCGCGGCGTAGTTGGCGGCGTGGGTGTCGAAGCGGGCCAGCACGCCGCCGTTCATCTCGCGGGTGGCGCGAACGAACGTGGCGACGTCGTCGAGCGTGAGCACGCCTTCGCGCAGCAGGGCGGCGACCTCGGGGATCGCGTGGATGCGGTCGGCCACCTGCTCGACCGCCGCGACCAGCCACCACGGCAGGCGGGCCGTGAGCGTCATCCACTCCGACCCACGCATGCCCACAGCGGCTTCCGTTCCGCCCCAGGCGCGGGCCTCCATCACGAGGTCGAGGAGGCGTTCCATGCCTGCGGACAGCTCGTCGGCGACCTCGGCGATGCCGGCAAGGGGTGACTGGCCACCGCGGGGGTGGTCGTCGTCGGACCCGTCGAAGGGGTGGGTTCCTGAGTGCATGGGTTCACCCTACGACGGGGGTGTGACATGCCTCGAGATGACTCCACAGGCCCGATCGTCCCAGCCGATCAGCGGGGGTTGAACACCGGGGGGAGGCAGGCGTCGACGCCGCCCATGACGCCGACCTGGAACGCGGCCATGCGCTCCTCGGAGGTGCCGTGGCCGTTGGGGTCGTCGCTGCGGACCCATCGGGGGTCGCCGGTTGCGCGCACGCCGTCGATCACCTTGTTGTGGTCCTCGGGCGGGATGTGGCCGGAGGCCCAGGCGCCGGCGAAGCAGTCGGCCTGCATCTCGGCCTCGGCGGGGTGGGCGGTCGGATCGGCGACGGTGACGTCGAGGTCGCGGTGCAGGAACTGCACGATGTGGCCCCACTCGTGGGCGAGGACGAACTCCATCGCGACGGGGCGGCCGACGAACGCCTCCGGGTCGAACGCGACGGTCGGGCCTTCGCGGCAGGTGCTGGCCCACGCGTTGCGGTGGAGCGTCTCGTCGATGACGACGGCCTTGCCCATGCAGCGCAGGCTGCCGTCGCCGTCGGTGAGCCGTTCACCGACGGGCACGAAGTCGCGGTCCCGGATGCTGAGCTGGCGCGACCACCAGCCGTCGAGCCCGGCACCGATCTCGGCGATCTCGGGGGAGACGTCGGTGGCCATGGCTCCGCGGGTCGAGCCGAAGCTGAACGCGCTGCGCGGGGTCAGCACGAGCCCGATCAGCAGCAGCACGCACACGCCGATCAGCAGCTGCGGCGCGCGCGACGTCGCGGCGGCAGGCCGGATCGGCAGCGGTGGTGTCAGCGAGCCGAGCGAGGGCAGTGACGGCGGCGACGGTCGCGCACCCGGCGGCGGTGGCGGCATCTGGGGGAGCGGACGCGGCGGTGCCATCAGTGGCGCCGGGGCCGACGGCGAGATGCTCGACGGCGACGACGCCCAGTAGTCGGATGGGCTGGTCACGGCGTCCTTGCGCGTCGCTCGTCACCCTTCTCGTCGGCGCGAACGTCGCAGACCTGAACCTTCAGCCGTCCAGGTGGCCGTCCAGGTGGCTGTTGGTTTCGGCCTCGAGCCGACGGATGATGCGGCGACGGTGGCGGCCGTCGATGGCTGCGGTGGCCAGCTCGCGCAGCACGTAGTCGGCTGCGGTCACCGGGCCCGGCGCGGCGGACCAGCCGTCGCGGCCGCGGGCGTACATCTCCATCTGGAGTCGGTACCAGCCAACGTCGGCAGCGTCGCCGAGCGGACCGGGCAGGCGGGGTGCGGGGCGAGGCGCCTCGGTGACCGTGCCGTCGAGCAGTCGCGCTGCGAGCTCTGGCTCCGCGGCGAGCGGCCGGGCCAGCCCGACGAGGTCGATGCCCTCCTCGACGGCGTGGGCCATCGCCGCGACGTCGTGGAAGCCGCCGGTAAGCATCAGCGGCACCTCCACGTCGCGCTGCACGGCGCGGGCGAAGTCGATGAAGAACGCCTCCGACTCGTCCGGCTGCGCGAGGAACGCGAGCGCCTCGTAGGTCCCGCCGGAGAGCTCCACGACGTCGACGCCGACCTCGTCGAGCCAGCGCACCACGGTCGCGGCCTGGGCGTCGTCGAAGCCGCCGCGCCGGAAGTCGTTGGAGTTGACCTTCACCCACACGCTCGCCTCGGGGAGCTCGGCCAGCAGCTGCTCGGCGATCTCGAGCAGCAGGCGGGCGCGGTTGTCGAGCGAGCCGCCGTAGTCGTCGCGCCGCTGGTTGGTGGCGGGGGAGAGGAACTGGCTCAGCAGGTAGCCGTGGGCCGCGTGCAGCTGGACGCCGCGGAAGCCGGCACGCACGGCGCGCTTCGCGGAGGCGACGAAACGTTCGCGCACGTCGCGGACCTCGGCGGTCGACAGGGCCCGTGCCGGGGCGAACGCACCGAGCTGGCGCACCGCGCTGGTCGAGGACGCGCTGACCGGGCGTCGGGAGACGACGCGGTTGGTCTGCCGTCCGGCGTGGCTGAGCTGCACGATGGTCGGGACCTCGTCGCAGGCCGCGGCCCAGCGTCGCAGCGTGCCCTCGTCGACGGCTGCGTCGAGCACGACGTTGCGCGAGCGCTCGAGGTAGCGCCGGTCGACCATCGCGTTCCCGGTGATCTGCGCGCCCACGCCACCCGCGCCCCAGCGGGCGTACAGCCGGTCGTGCAGCGGTGTCGGGTTGCCGTCACGGTCGGCGAGCCCCTCGGTCATCGCCGGCTTCACGAGGCGGTTGTCGAGGGTCAGGCCGGAGCGCAGGGTCAGCGGGCGAGCGAGGGGCGCTGGTGCGGTCATCGTGACTCGGTCGTGGCGGTGCGGAGGTGCGGGACCGGAGCGTACGATGCGGCCATGCTGACCCTCTCCCACGTCGCGAAGGCCTACGGGGCGCACGAGCTGTTCAAGGACGTCACCTTCATGCTGACGCCCGGACGGCGCGTCGCGCTCGTGGGTGGCAACGGCGTGGGCAAGACCACGCTGCTCGAGATGGTCGTGGGCGTGGGTGACGAGCCCGACGCCGGCTCGATCACGAAGCAGGCGCACGTCGAGATCGGCTACCTGCCGCAGGACGTCACCGACAACGCCGAGGGCAGCGTGCTCGAGCACGTGCTCGACGGCGCCGGTGAGGTCCGCCGCATCGGCGAACGCCTCGAGGCCGTCGAGGCAGAGCTCGCCGCGGACAAGGCCGACGGCCCCACGCACGCGAAGCTGGTCACCGAGCACGGCGAGCTGTCGGACCGCTTCGCGGCGCTCGGCGGCTGGGGCCTGGAGGCAGAAGCGCACCGCGTGCTCGCCGGTCTGGGCTTCGGCCCGACCGACGGCGAGCGCCCGGTCTCGGAGCTGTCCGGTGGCTGGCGCGTGCGCACCGCGCTGGCGCGTCTGCTGCTGGCCAAGCCCGAGGTGCTGGTGCTCGACGAGCCGACCAACCACCTCGACCTCGCGTCGATGGCGTGGCTCGAGGACCTGCTGAGCAAGTACGAGGGCGCAATCCTGTTCGTGAGCCACGACCGTGGCTTCATCGACGGCGTCGCCGAGCGCATCGTCGAGATCGCCGCCGGCACGGCCACCGAGTACGTGACGCCGCCGGGCAAGGAGTTCGGTCCGTTCGACCAGTTCCGCCACCAGCGCGAGGAGCGCATCGCGCAGCTCGCCGCCCTGCAGAAGCAGCAGCAGGCGAGCATCGCGCAGGCCGAGGAGTTCATCGAGCGGTTCCGTTACAAGGCCACCAAGGCCCGCCAGGTCCAGTCGCGCATCAAGCAGCTCGACAAGGTCGAGCGCATCGAGCTGCCCGAGGACAAGCGGATCGTCCCGAAGTTCTCGTTCCTCGAGCCGCCGCGCTGCAGCCGTGTCGTGGTCGAGATGGAGGGCGTGTCCAAGGGCTACCCCGGACGATCGGTGCTCGAGGACGTCTCGTTCGTCATCGAGAAGGGCTGGAAGGTCGCGATCATCGGCCCCAACGGCCACGGCAAGTCGACGCTGCTCAAGCTGATCACCGGCGACCTCAAGCCCGACACCGGGACCATCGGCCTCGGCCACAACGTCGAGTACGAGATCTTCTCGCAGCACCAGATGGACGCCGCCGCCGAGTACGGGCTGAACGCGGACCGGACCGTCGCCGCCGAGTTCCAGACCGCGCTGAAGGACGAGCACCGCAACATCAACGCGCGCTCGCTGCTCGGCGGCTTCGGCTTCCCAGGTGAGCTCGCCGAGCGACAGGTCAGCGTCTGCTCCGGTGGCGAGCAGACGCGTCTCGCGCTGGCGAAGCTGCTGGTGTCGCCGATCAACCTGCTGATGCTCGACGAGCCGACCAACCACCTCGACATGGCGTCCGCGGACGTGCTCGAGGACGCCATCGCGCAGTGGCCCGGGACCGTGCTGCTGGTCAGCCACGACCGCCACCTCATCGACGCCGTCGCGACGCACGTGATGGAGGTCGTCGACGGCCGTGCCACGCTGCGGGAGGGCGGCATGGACGAGCACCCGATGGACTGGATCACGACGCGCCGGTCCGACCCCAACGCCGCGATCGGCACTGGCAAGGGCGCGGGACCCGCGAAGCCCAAGGCTGCTGCCTCGCCCGAATCGAAGGCTGGCGCCCGGCGTGCGTCCGCCAAGAAGCGCGAGGCGGCGACGGCGCGCACGAACCTCACGAAGAACATCTCGGACCTCAAGAAGGCGCTCGGCCCGATCGAGAAGGCCGTCGGCAACGCCGAGGCGCTCGTCGTGGACCTGACGCGTCAGCTGGGTGAGCCGGGCGCGTACGACGACATGGCGAAGGCGACCAAGCTCGCCGAGCGCCACACCAAGGCGAAGGACCAGGCGGCCCAGCTGACCGCGACCTGGGAGCAGCTCGCTGAGGCGCTCGAGACCGCCGAGTCCCGCCTCGCCAAGCTCGACAAGGCCTGAGCCGAAGCGCTCAGGGATCTGAGTGAGGTCTCCGACGAGGAGCAGACCGGCTGAGCTGCGTAGCGTGAGCGAGCTTCCTCGGTAGCCGTTGCCGCCCAACGCCGTAATGGATTTGTAAAACTTCATAACGAAGCTCGTGGTCTTCGCCTACCCGGCTGGACTTGTGTCAGGTCGCCGCGTCTCGACATCAGTCGTGGACGGAACTGAAAAGGCCTGACATGAGACTCCACCCCTCGGCACGTGCGCGGCGGCGAGGACGCCCGTCACGACGATCAGCCTTCACCGTCCTCGTGACAGCCGCGATGGCAGTCGCGGCCGCGCCGGCGGTTCCTTCGACCACGACCTCCACTGCTGCGGCACCGTCTGTCGACCTGCTGTG
>JBFGFG010000203.1:0-5260 GCA_041579655.1 Nitriliruptoraceae bacterium | reverse complement strand
CAGCCGCTCGGGCGACGACGCGCTGGCGAGCATGCCGACGTGCCCGCTCGGCACGTCCAGCAGCGTGGTGTTGGGCAGCACGTGCCGCGCCGCGAGGCTCGAGCCGGCCGGGACCAGGTGGTCGCGGTCGGCGAGCGCGACCAGCGTCGGCATCGTGATGCGCGACGGATCGACCATCACCCCGTCGATCAGCCCCTTGTCGACCAGCGGGTTCGCCCGCGCGAGGTCGACCAGGTCGAAGAAGATGCCGCCCTCGAGGTCACGCTGGTGGAACAGCCAGCGGTCGAGCGCGTCGAACGCCGCGGCCTCCTCCCCCGCGAGCCGCCGACGCGCGAGCGCCGAGCGCAACGCGATGCGTCGCTGGAGGTGGAACACCTCGCGCACCACCGCCGCGGGCACCATGCCGCGACCGTCGAGCGCCCACGACGGACGCAGCTCCGGGTGCCGCACCACCGAGAAGATGCCGCCCGCCACCTGCAGGTCCACCGGCGTGGCGACCAGCGTCAGCGACGCGACGTGCGGCGCCGGGCGCATCGCCATGCGCAGCATCGCGACCATCCCGCCCGAGCAGTAGCCCACCACGTGCACCGGCCGGCCGGCTGCCTGCGCGACCTCGGCGTCGCAGGCAGCGAGGATCCACGACGTCGCCGCGAGGTCCTGCACCCGCTCCGGCGCGTCGGGGTGCTCCCAGGTCACCATGAACACGTCGTGGCCACGCTCGAGCAGGTCGCGCACGAAGCTGCGGCCCGGGGCGAGGTCGAGGATCCACTCGTGGGTCACCAGCGCGTGCACGAGCAGCACGGGCGGCAGTGTCGCCGGCGTCGCGCGGTCGTAGCGTCGCAGGCTCGCCCCCTCGACCCGGCCCATGAGCGTGAACGGCGCCTGCTCGGGAGGTGTCGTGCCGCGCTGCGCCGCGCGGATCAGCGCGTGGGGCCACGCCAGCAGCCCGGCACCACGGCGCAGGAACCACGATCGCACGGTCCGCCCCCACCGCCGCGGACCACGGGCACGCAGCAGCCGCGCATGGGTGCTCGGCGAGAACACGAAGTACGCGGTGACCGCCACCGCGACCCAGAACAGCACCAGGGCGACCAGCAGCAGCAGCGCGACGCCGGGCCGGTCGAACACCAGGGCGAGCAGGTTGTCCCACGCCTCGTCGAGCAGGCCACGCAGCCCGGCGCGCGACGTCAGCTCGAAGGCGCCATCACCCGTCACCTACGTGCCCCACCGCCGCTGCGGGTGAGCACACGCCAGACCGGCCAGCCCACGGCGAACACGAGTCGGCCCGCAGCCACACCCGCGACGTTGAGCAGCACGTCGTCGACGTCCACCACCCGGTAGAACTGCCCCGCCAGCACGCCGAAGGTGTACTGGAGCACCTCGATCGCCAACGACGCGGCCACGCCCCACAGCATCGTGCGCCCCCACGACCTCGAGGCGCGCCACGCGATCGGGACCAGCACCCCCATCGGCGCCAGCAGCAGCAGGTTGCCGCCGAGCTGCCGCAGCGACTGCGAACCGTCGATCAGCAGCCGGATCGTCCCCAGCGGGTTGAGCTGCACGTTGCCGTACGGCAGGTCGAACGGCGTGCCGTCCAGCGGGACGGGGAACAGGGTCACGCCGATGACCGCCCCGAGGTGGGCGCACGCCAGCAGGATCGCGACCGGCCGGTGCCAGCTCCCCCGCACGCGACCCACGACGAACAGGCCGAACGCCAGCCCCACCAGCGCCCCGGCCGCGAGCCAGAACACATCGTCGCCGCGCAGCGGGCCCACGGTCGTCAGCGCCACGCTCAGCGACCCGCCGCGGTCGTGGGGGTGGTCAGGCGATACATCGGATGACCTCGCTCGACGGATCCGGAGTGCCGACCGTACGGCGCGGACCCGCGCTCCGTCGCCGACGCTGACCGTCCACGCGTCAGCCGAACATCGGCAGCGTCCTGTGGTCGCGCCACGGGCCACCCGCGTCCCGAGCGAGGTCCGCGAACGTGGTGGCACCGAGGCGCTCGAGCACGAGGTCGCGGACATCGGCCCACACGTCGCGCAGCGTGCAGCCGTCGTCCATCGGGCACGGCTCCGGGTTCACCCGGGTCGCGCACCCGATCGGCGCGAGCTGGCCCTCGAACAGCCGCACGACCCGCTCCATCGTCAACGTCTCCGGATCGTTGTTGAGCTCGTAGCCCCCGTATCGCCCGCGGGTCGAGCGCACGATGCCGTCGCGTCGCAGCACCGGCATCACCTGCTCGAGCATCGACGGCGCGACCTGCGCACGTCGCGCCAGCTCACCGAGGCTGATCGGCTCGGAGCGATCGGCGATCGTCAGCGCCAGCAGCGCCCGCGTCGCGTAGTCCGTCGACTTGTTGACCCACATCTCACGCTCCGTCGCCGCACAACCACCGCTTGACGGGCGGCAGCTGGATGGGGGATGCTCGCATGTTCATCCCGAATATCCCTGTATGTCTACTAGGGATTATAAGAATAACGGAGGGCTCGCGCCCATGCCATCACTCATCGTCCTCGCCCTCGTCGGGCTGCTCGCCCAGCTGATCGACGGCTCGCTCGGCATGGCGTACGGCGTGACCTCCTCCACGCTGCTGCTGGCCGTGGGCCTGTCCCCCGTCACCGCGTCGGCGTCGGTGCACCTCGCGGAGGTCGGCACGACGCTGGCGTCCGGCGCCTCGCACGCCCGGTTCGGCAACGTCGACTGGCCGACCGTGCGTCGGCTCGGCGTGCCCGGTGCCATCGGTGCCTTCGTCGGCGCCAACGTGCTGGTGGGCCTCTCCACCGCCGCGGCTCGCCCCGTCTCGGCCGGCATCCTGATCACCATCGGCGTCTACCTGATGATCCGCTTCGCGAAGCGCCCGGCGCCGAGCGTGGTCCGCACCGGCTCGCTGCGCGCTCGCTTCATGACCCCGCTGGGCCTGGTCGCCGGCTTCGTGGACGCGACCGGTGGCGGTGGTTGGGGGCCGGTGGCCACGCCCTCGCTGCTGCTGGCGGACCGGCTCCCGCCGCGCAAGGTCATCGGGACCGTCGACACCAGCGAGTTCCTGGTCTCGTTCGCCGCGAGCGCCGGGTTCCTGCTGTCCCTGGGCACCAGCGCGCTCGACATGCGCATCGTGGTCGCGCTGCTGCTCGGCGGCCTGGTCGCCGCCCCCGTCGCGGCGTGGTTGGTGCGCAAGGTCGACGCGCAGCTGCTCGGCGCGAGCGTGGGCGGGATGCTCGTGCTGACCAACGCCCGCACGCTGCTGCTCGTGGTCGAGGCGTCCGGCGACGTCCAGCTCGTGGTCTACACGGTCGTGTTCGTGGCGTGGGCCCGCTCGATCCAGGAGGCACGCCGCCACCGCGGTCTGCGCGCGTCAGAGCACAGCAAGCCGCCGCTCGACACGGCCGAGACTCAGTCCGTGGTGAGCTGACGCACGACCACGCCGCGGGCGTCCATCTGCTGCTTGACCTCGGCGATCCGCAGCTCGCCGAAGTGGAAGATGCTCGCGGCGAGCACGGCCGACGCGCCGCCGTCGAGGATGCCTTCCGCCATGTGGTCGGCGGTGCCCGCCCCGCCGCTGGCGATCACGGGCACGTCCACCGCGGAGGTGACCGCGCGCAGCAGCTCGGTGTCGAAGCCGACCTTGGTGCCGTCACGGTCCATGGAGGTCAGCAGGATCTCGCCGGCACCGCGCTCCGCGACCTCGACGCACCACGCCACGGCGTCCTTGCCGACCGAGGTGCGGCCGCCGTGGATGAACACGTCCCACCCCGCCTCGGGATCGTCGGGATCGTTGCGTCGGGCGTCCACCGCCGCCAGCACCGACTGCGAACCGAACGCGTGCGCCGCGGCGGTGAACAGCTCCGGCTCACGCACCCCGGCCGTGTTGAACGCCACCTTGTCGGCGCCCGCGCGCAGCATGCGACGCGCGTCCTGCACCGTGCGCAGACCGCCGCCGACGGCGAACGGGATGCTGACGGTGTCAGCGACACGTGCCACCACGTCGACCATCGTCGCGCGACCGTCCGAGGACGCCGTGATGTCGAGGAACACCAGCTCGTCCGCGCCCTCACGGTCGTAGGTCAGGCCGAGCTCGACCGGGTCGCCCGCGTCGCGCAGGTCGACGAAGTTGATGCCCTTCACCACCCGACCGTCGGTGACGTCCAGGCACGGGATGACGCGGGCGGCGAGGGTCATCGCCTCACGCCTCGCCGGCGGCGACGGCCAGCGCCTCGGTGATGGTGAACGCCTCGGCGTACAGCGCCTTGCCCACGATCGCCGCGTCCACCCGGGGGTGCAGGTCGTTGATCGCCCGGATGTCGTCCAGCGATGACACACCGCCGGACGCCGTGACGAAGCCGTCCGTCGCGTCAGCGACGCGCGCGAGCAGGTCGGTGTTGGGCCCCTGCATCATCCCGTCCTTGTGCACGTCGGTGACGACGTAGCGCGGGACGCCCATCGCGGTGAACGTCTCCAGCGCCTCCCAGAGGTCGCCGGCCTCCTCGGTCCAGCCACGTGCCTGCAGCACGTCGCCGCGCACGTCGAGCCCGACCGCGCACACCGGGCCGAGCTCGTCGAGCACCTGACGGACGAAGTCGGGGTTGCTCAGCGCCATCGTGCCGATCACGACCCGCTCGGCACCGAAGCCCACGCAGGTGCGCACGTCCTCGATGGTCCGCACGCCACCGGAGGCCTGGACCTTCGCCCCGGTCGCGGCGATGATCTCGGCGATCAGCGCACGGTTGCGCGGCTCGCCCGTGAACGCGGCATCGAGGTCGACCACGTGCAGCCACGGCGAGCCGGCGTCCGTGAACCGCTTGGCGGCGGCGACCGGGTCGTCGTCGTACACGGTCTCGGCGTCGGCCGCGCCCTGGGTGAGGCGGACGGCGCGGCCGTCCTTGATGTCGACGGCCGGGTAGAGGGTGATGCTCACGCGGTCCTCACGATGCGTAGGGGGCGATGCTGGAGAGCCAGTTGGCCAGCAGACGCTGGCCGACCGGTCCGGACTTCTCGGGGTGGAACTGGGTGCCGGTCACGCTGCCCTCGCGCACGACGCACGGGACCTCCATGCCGGCGTACGTCGTGGTGGCCACGACGTGGGTCTGGTCCTGCGGCACGGCGAAGTACGAGTGCACGAAGTACACCCGCTCGCCATCGACACCGTCGAGCAGCGGGTCGCTGTCACGCCCGTCGACGACGTTCCAGCCCATGTGCGGCACGGTGGCGCCCCTGGGGAACCGCTCGACCGTGCCCGGCAGCAGGCCGAGGCCGCGGGCGT
>JBFGFG010000202.1:0-5260 GCA_041579655.1 Nitriliruptoraceae bacterium | reverse complement strand
GCAGCCATGCTGCGAGCAACGATCGCTGACCGCGACCCCGATCCGTTCCCACGCGCCACCAGCTGGTGGGCGAAGCTCCCGCCCGGCGAGCCGCGTCGGCTCACCGACTGAGGTGTCTCAGCCCTCGACGGGGTTCCCACCGTCGCGCCACGCGGCGAACCCTGCCGTCATGTCAGCGACGTCCTCGAAACCGAGCTCGGCCATGATCCCGCCGGCCGAGCCGCTGCGGCCACCCTGGGCGCAGTGGATGAGGTACGGGGTGCCACGGTCGAGCTCGGCGATGCGCGCCTCGAAGTCGTCCGCGTAGAAGTCGATGTTCTGTGCTCCGGGCAGGTGGCCGCCGGCGAACTCATCCGCCGTGCGCACGTCGAGCACCACCAGCCCGTCGACGCTCTCGAAGCGCTGCGCCGCCTGCTCCACCGTCACGGTGTAGACGCCGGCGCTGCCGGCCTCCTCGGCCGTCGGCAACGACGAGCACGCGCTGAGCACGAACGCGCTCGCGAGCAGCAGGGACATCAGGCGGTGCATGGCAGCTCCGGGACGGCGTCGGTCAGAAGCGCGAGTGCGCCTCGTGCAGCAGCCCGTCGGCCGCCAGCTTGCGGGCGAGGTTGGACGGCATCGCGAACTCGACGTCCTCCTCGACCACGGTGATGGTCTTGACCTTCTCGGTGCCGCGGCTGGTGAACCAGAAGACGAGCTCCTCCACGAGCAGCTCCGGGGCCGACGCGCCAGAGGTGATCCCGACGGTGCCCACACCCTCTATCCACGCCTCGTCGAGCATCGAGACGTCGTCGAGCAGGTAGGACGCAGTGCCCCGGTCCCGCGCGACCTCCACGAGGCGCTTGGAGTTCGACGAGGTCTCCGAGCCGACGACGAGCACGAGGTCGCAGCTGTCGGTCATCGCCTTGACGGCGTCCTGGCGGTTCTGCGTCGCGTAGCAGATGTCGTCGTGCTTGGGCCGACGCAGGTTCGTGAAGCGGTCGGCGAGCTCGTCGACGACGGACGAGGTCTCGTCCATCGAGAGCGTGGTCTGGGTGATGTAGGCCACGTTCGCGTCGTCCGCCAGCGGCAGGTTGCGCACGTCCTCGGGCGTCTCCACGAGGTTGATCGAGCGCGGGGCCTGCCCCATCGTCCCGACGACCTCCTGGTGGCCCTCGTGGCCGATCAGCACGATGTCGAGGCCGTCCCGGGCGTAGCGCCGGGCCTCGTGGTGGACCTTGGTGACGAGCGGGCAGGTCGCGTCGATGAGGGTGTGGCCGAGGCGCTTGGAGTTCTCGAACGCCTCGGGCGGCGAGCCGTGGGCGGAGAACACGATGACCGCGCCCTCGGGCACCTCGGTCTCGTCCTCGACGAACACCGCACCGAGGTCCTTCAGGCGCTGGACCACGTGCGTGTTGTGGACGATCTCGTGCCGGACGTACACCGGCCCGCCGTACGCCTCGATGGCGCGCTCGACGATCAGCACGGCGCGGTCGACGCCGGCGCAGAAACCGCGCGGGGCAGCGAGAAGGACGGTGTGCGGGATGGTTGTCATGCGGCGACGGTACCTCCGCGGACCAGACCACAACCGGGACCGCGCGGGCGGGGCGAACGGCCTTGACGTGGCATACTCGCGACCGTCCCTCCCGACCGTCCCGAGGATCCACGCGTGCACCTGATTGTCGGCGGCTGCGGACGGCTCGGCTCGGACATCGCCGAGCAGCTGTCACGTGCGGACGATCACGACGTGGTGGTGGTCGACACCGACCGCCACGCCTTCGACCGGCTCGGCGGCGCGTTCAACGGCGAGACCGTCGTGGGCAACGTCACCGACCGCGACGTGCTCGAGCAGGCCGGCATCGCCCGCGCCGACGGGCTGCTGGCCGTCACCCGGCACGACAACGCCAACCTGATGTGCGTCCAGATCGCCGACCACCTGTACGGCGTCCCGCGCACCGTCGCCCGGCTGTTCAACCCCGAGCGCGAGTCGATCTACCGCAAGCTCGGCGTCCGCCACGTCAGCGGCACCGGCATCCTCAGCAAGCTGTTCCTCAACGAGTTCCGCGACGACGCGCTGCCGCACCACGTGATGCTGCCGGACGACGACGTCGAGATCGTCGACCTGACGCTGGGCAGCCAGGCGCACGGCATGTCGGTGCAGGACTTCGAGCTCGACGGACGGCTGCGCATCGCCGCCGTCACCCGGGCCGAGCGCACCACCATCCCGGCCCCGGACCACCGCCTCGAGCGGGGCGACGTCGTGACCGCCGCGGCCGGGCGCGGCGTCCGGCGCCGGCTCGACCAGCTGCTCGCACACGGGGAGGCCTGAGATGTACGTCGTCATCGCCGGCGGGGGCCGCATCGGTCGTCACATCGCTCGTGACATGGAGGAGAAGCGTCACGACGTGACGGTGATCGAGCGCGACGCGCAGCGCTGCGAGCAGCTCGTGACCGACACCTCCGTGCTGGTCATCGAGGGTGACGCCGGCGACGTGCGCTACCTCGAGCAGGCCCACGTGGACCGCGCCGACGTGTTCGTCGCCACCACCCACGACGACGAGAACAACCTCGTGGCGTGCCAGCTGGCGAAGATCGAGTTCAACACCAAGCGCACCATCAGCCGGGTCAACACCCCCAAGAACGTCGAGATCTTCGAGAAGCTCGGGATCGAGCCGGTGTCGTCCACCCGCCTGATCTCCGAGCTGATCGAGAACGAGTTCTCGGTCGGCGAGCTGATCCACCTGACCACGCTCAAGGGCGGGCGGGTGTCGCTGGTCGAGGTGCGCATCCCCTCGGACGGCAGGCCCGGCAAGCGGGTCGTGGACCTCGTGCTGCCCGCCGAGTCGATCCTGATCGCGCTGTTCCGCGGCGAGGAGACGGTGATCCCACGCGGTGACACCCTCATCCTCGCGGGTGACGAGGTCGTGGCCCTGACCGTCCCAGCCCAGGAGGACGCGCTGCGTTCGCAGCTGGTCGACCGATGAGCAGCGACGGAGGGATGGGGCGTGTCCCGCACGACCCGCTGCGCTCACGTCCCGCCGGCGTGCCGCTGTGGCGGCAGGCGGCGACGGGCATCGGCCTGGTCACGCTCGGAGCCCTCGCAGCCGTCGCGGTGGGGCTCGCGATGGCGGCGGTGATGTCGTGGCTGTTCTGAGCCACCTCGGCCCGACCCGCGTGGACAGCGCGGCGATCGTGGCGGGGCTCGGCGTGCTGTGTCGCGCGCTCGGTGTCGCGATGCTGGTCCCGGCGGCCGTCGGCTTCGCGCTCGGCGAGACGGACGCCGGCGCCGCGATGCTGCTCGGCGCCGCCGTCGCCCACATCCTCGCGTCGCCGCTGTCGCGCGAGCGGCTGCCGGCGAGGCTGACCTGGTCGCAGGCGTTCACGCTGGCCGGCATGGCCTGGTTCGTGGGCTCGCTGGTCAGCGCCGTGCCGCTGCTGCTGTCGGGCCACTACAGCAGCGTGCTGCAGGCGTTGGTCGAGTCGATGGCCGGCCTGACCACCACCGGCGCGGTGTTCGTGGAGGACCTCGACCACATGCCCGTGGCGATCAACCTGTGGCGCCACGCGCTGCACCCGCTGGGCGCCGTCGGGGCGCTGCTGGTGGTGGCGACGATCCGCCTGCGCGGCGAGACGCTGGTGGCGACCTCCACCGTCGCCGAGGCCGGGGAGCACCGCATCCTGCCGCGTCGTGGCCGCTCGCTGCGCGCTGCCGGCGGGCTCGTGCTGGTGTGGTCCGCCCTCGGGACGCTGGTGCTGCTGCCGATCCTGCTCGCGCTCGGCCTGCCGCCCGGCCGTGCCGTCCTGCACGCGGTGACGCTGGCGACCAGCGCGTTCTCGACCGGCGGCTTCACCCTGACGAGCGCGTCAGCGGGAGCGCTGCACTCCGCGACCGTCCAGCTGGTGCTGCTCGTGCTGATGATCGCCGGCGCGACCTCGATGATGCTCCACCGGGCGCTGTGGGCGCGACGGCACCACGACCTGCTGCGCGAGCTGGACGTGCGCGTGCTCGCGGCGACCGGCTTCGGCGTCGTGCTGGTCACGCTGGTCGGTCTGGTCCGCTCCGGCGCCCACACCGGGTTCGAGGAGCTGGCACGACAGGGCGTGTTCACGGCGATCGCAGCGCACACCACCACCGGCATGACCGCCACGCCGGGCCAGCTGCTGGCCACCGGCTGGGGCGACCTCGCGCCGGCCGCGCTGGTGGTGGCGATGGGCATCGGCGGCATGGGCGGCTCCATCGCCGGCGGCGTCGGCTCGCTGCGCGTGGGGCTGATCGTCAAGGGCGTCGTGCGCGACGTCCGCCGGCTGCTGCTGCCCGAGTCGGCGCTGGTGGTCGAGACCTACCAGCAGGCCCGCCGCCACGTGCTGACCGACCAGCACGTGCGAGCCGCCGCGACGATCCTGCTGCTGATGCTGGCCTCCGTGTTCGCAGGCTCCGTGGCCGCGCTGGCGACCTCCTCGGAGGGCGACCTCCCCGAGGCCCTGTTCGCCGCCACCTCCGCCGTGAGCACCACCGGGCTGTCGGTGGCCTTCGTCGGGCCGGAGTCAGGCTGGGTCACGATGTCCACGACCGGCCTGCTGATGTGGTTCGGTCGGCTGGAGTTCCTGGCTGTGCTGGCGTCGATCGGGATGGTCGCACGCATCATCCCGGGAGTGGGAGGTCGAGGATGAGCACCGACACACGTCGCACCGGACCCGTCCGGTCCGTGGTGCTGGCCCTGCTGGTCGTGGCCTCCGTGAGCGCCCTGGTCGGTTGGCTGCGCGCCACATCCCCGGTCGCCGACACCTCCCAGGCTGCCGTGCCGGCCGCCGAGGTCGAGCCCGGCCTGCTGCTGCTGTGCGACGACCTCCAGAGCGACGAGCGCACCGACGCACCGGCCCGCGGACGGGCGTCGAGCGGCGAGGTGCTCGCGTGCCCCAACGCGTTCGACGGCATGACCGTCACCTACGTCGGTGAGGTCGTCGGCGACGTGCTGGACCGTCGCGACGGCGCCTGGGTCCTCGCCAACGACGACAGCTACGGGCTGGTCGACGGGCCGCTGGGCGCCAGCGGCCGACCGACGGGCACCAACTCCGGCCTGTCGGTGTGGCTCCCGGACCCGTTCCCGGCGCTGGTGACCACCCCCGGGCGCGCAGGGGTCCGCGGCGACGTCATCGAGGTCGTGGGCGTCGTGCACCGTGCCGACCCCGACGACGGCGGCGGCCTGACGATCCGCGCCGAGGAGGTCGTGCTGCTGTCGCCGGCCGTCGAGCTCGACGTCCACATCCACTGGCGCCAGGT
>JBFGFG010000201.1:0-5273 GCA_041579655.1 Nitriliruptoraceae bacterium | reverse complement strand
TGCCTCGGTGTCGCCGCGCACGTCGGGGACAGCGACCGGCGCTGGGCCCTGCGAGACGGTCAGCGTCACCTCGCCGCCCTCGGTCACGATCGCGCCAACGGACGGGCTCATCCCCAGCACGGTGCCGACCGCGGCTGCGTCGTCGAAGGCGTCGGTGGTGCGCACCACCAGCGCGAGGTCGAGCTCCTCGATGGCGGTGGTGGCGGTCCCCACGTCCTGCCCGACCACGGCGGGGAGCTCGGCGGTGCGGGGGCCGGCTGACACCACCAGCGTGATGGTGGTGTTGCGGCGTGCCGGCTCGGTCACCGACTGCGCCACCACCGAGCCCTCGGCGATCTCGCGGTCGAACACGCGCTCGTCGTCGACGGTGACCGCGAAGCCGGCGTTCTCCAGCAGCGACCGGGCGTCGGTGACGGGCTGACCGACGACCTCGGGCACGGCGGTGACGGGCGCCACGACGCGGTCCCAGGCGACCCAGCCGCCGCCCGCGAGCATGCTCAGCACCACCAGCGTGACCAGCAGCGCCTTCAGCCGTGGCGGCACGCCGCGACGACGTCGGGCCTCGTCACGGACCATGGTGGTGGCGGAGAGGTCCCCGAGGGTGCGGGTCGCGTGCTCGGGCAGCACGACGATCGTGGTCGAGCCGTCCCGCAGGTCCACGGGGACCGGCCCGCCGGGCACGGCGTCGGCGAACGCCATGCCGAACGCCGTGGCGTCCTCGAAGCGCTCCTCGGGGTCGATCGCGGTGGCGCGCAGCACCACCGCGTCGAGGGCCGCGTCGAGCCCCGGGACCACGGTCGACGGCGCGGGCACGGCGTCGCGGCCGTGACGGGTCGCGATGGCCACCGGGCTGTCGCCCTCCAGCGGGGGGCGGCCGGTCAGGCACTCGAACAGCACGCAGCCGAGCGAGTAGACGTCCGAGCGGGCGTCCAGCGGCTTGCCGTGGGTCGCCTCGGGGGAGAGGTAGTGCGGCGAGCCGACGACGACGTCCGCGAACGTCGCCGAGGTGGCCGCGATCGAGCGCGCGAGGCCGAAGTCGCCGAGCTTGCTCGAGCCGTCGGCGGCGATCAGCAGGTTGGACGGGGTGACGTCACGGTGGACGATGCCGGCGGTGTGGGCCGCGCCGAGCCCACCGATCGCGGGGGCGAGCAGCGACAGCGCCTCGCCGGGGCGCAGCCGACCTCGCAGGTCGAGCACGCGGCGCATCGAACGCCCCTCGACCAGCTCCATCACGAGGAACGGGACGTCGTCGTCCACGCCCCAGTCGTGCACGGCCACGACGCCGGCGTGCTGCAGGGACGCGGCCGCCTGGGCCTCACGCTTGAAGCGGTCCAGCACGCGCCGGTCGTCGGTGAGGTGCGGGTGCAGCAGCTTCACCGCGACATGCCGCTGGAGCACGTCGTCGAGCGCGCGGTGCACCGTCGCCATGCCGCCCGTACCGAGCGGTCCGAGCAGCCGGTAGCGACCAGCCACCACCTGGGCGGTGGGGTCGACGATGGAGGTGTGGAGGTCCTGTGTTGTCACGCCCGGGAGGGTAGGACCTGCACGGCCCTGCGCCCACGACCGTCGACCGAAGCGGCGCTCAGCTGTGGCCGATGGGGTCGTCGCGGTGGCTGTCGAGCTGCGCCTCGAGGGAGGCGATGCGGCTGGTCAGCGTGTCGAGCGTCGTCTGCAGCCCCGTCACGTCCGCGGCCACGCCGTCGGCCTCGAGCTCGATGCGCGTGAGCCGGTCGTCGGTCTCGAGCGATGCCGTGTCGATCTCGGCACGCAGCGCGTCGAGGGCGCTCTGCAGCTCGGTGACGACCGTCGAGAGCGCGACCACCTCGGCCTGCACGGCGTCGCGGGCCGCGAGGTCGTCGGGGTCCGGGGCGCCGAGCTCGGTGAGGCTGGTGCGCAGGCGGTTCTGGGACGCCTCGAGCTCGGCCACCCGGTCCTGCAGCGCACCGTCGGCGCAGCCGGTCAGCAGCGCGCCGAGGCACACGGTGGTGGCGATGATGCGGGCAGGACGCGGCACGGTGGCTCCGCTCGGGAGGTTGGGCAAGCGCGCTCGTCGGGCGCTGGCGTGTCACGCAGCGTCGCGTGGGTCGCGACCCGGGGCAACGAGGCGTGACGGTGGAGCCGGCCGGCGGGCGGGCGGCCCTGGCACCGTCGGTACCGTCCGGGGCGCACACCGGACGCACACCGGACGCACCCGGAGGTGACGTGAGCGACGAGACCAGCCCGGACGAGACCACGCTGGACGACCAGCTCGAGGCGTTGGGCTTCCGCGCGATGACGCGGGGTCGCGGCGCCGCGAGCTGGGTGGCCGGCGTGAACCGGTTCCTCGAGTTCACGCTGCGCGACGAGGGCGACAGCCTCGTGGTGACCTGGCGCTTCGACCTGGGGGAGTTCATGCTCGAGCGTGGCTGGCAGATCGGTGGCGCCGAGACCACCTTCCAGGAGCTGTACCCGCAGCGCGACGTGCGCATCCCCGCAGACATCAGCTCGGTCGAGGCCGAGATCCGTCGCACGCTCGGTCAGCTCCGGCTCGACCTCGGTGACCCCGCGCTGTGAGCGGCCTCGAGGACGAGCCGCAGGGCATCATGGACTGGAACGGCACCGCGCGACGGATCCGTCGCATCGGCGTGGTCGTGGTGGTGGGCGTGCTCGTGGGATGGCTCACGAGCGGGCTGCTGGGCGACGGGCTGCGGCTGGGCGCGTTGGGCGACTGGGTCGGGCTCGGCCTCGGCGTGATCGTGCTCAGCGAGATCGTCGTGGTCGGCACCGCAGCGGTGCGCGCGGAGCGCCGGGCAGCGGTCCGCGGCGAGCGGCTCTCCAGCGGCGACGTCGGTCTGCTGCCGCCACGCATCCGGCCGGCCACGGCTCCGGCGCAGGACGCCGAGGAATCCGACGTCGACCCCGGTCAGTCCGAGCGGTCCTGATACCCGTAGGCGTCGGCGAAGGCCTGCAGGGCCGCGGCGTCGAGCGTCTCGCAGCGCTGCAGCCAGCCCCAGGCGACCATCGCGACCGGCGTCGGCATCGCCTGCTCGTACGGCGTCACGACCGTGCGCTCGACCTGGCCGGGCAGCAGCGACAGCGCACGCACCTGCGCCTCGGGCAGGCCCGGGGTGTAGGTCACGCCGACGCCACCGGTCTCGAGCCACAGCACCAGCGCGGGCTCCGGGAGCGGCTCGCCGTAGGTGCCGGGCGTGGGAGCGATGCCGCTGGCGTGCCAGCCGCTGGTGGGCGGGACGGACGAGTACGGCACCGGGGGCGCCGCGTCGCCCAGCAGGTGACCGCCCTCCTGCAGCGTCTGGCGCTCGGCGGCGAGGCAGTCGTCGGTCGCGGGCAGCGGCGAGGCGGCCATGATCTCGGACGCGTCCGCCGGGCCGTACACGCCGTCGTCGTACGCGCTGTCCCCGCGGTCGCACGCCGTCAGCGCCAGCGCCAGCGCGACGCCGAGCAGCGCGTGCGTGACGCCTCGCATCAGGAGCTGGGGCCCGTGCGGCCGATGGCGTCCGCGAGCAGCTCCGGGACGACCGGGCCGTCGAAGCGGTCCACGACCACGCCGTCGGGGCCGATCACCCAGGTCCACGGCTCGGACGGCAGACCGAGCTCGTTGACGGCGTCGGTGGTGGTCACGCCGGCGTCGTTGTAGACCTCGGCGTGGATGAAGGTGACGTCCTCGCGCGCGACGTCGTCACGCACGCCCTCGACCACCGAGACCACCGGACCGCACACGGCGGTCTGGCAGAACTGCGGGGTGGCGATGCTCAGCACGATCGCGCCGGTGCCGAGCACGGCGTCGAGCGAGACGTCGTGCATCGTGCACGGCGGGTCCTGCGTGCACAGCGTCTCGAGCTTGCCCGGGTCCGCCGTGGTGGGGGTCACCACGTTCGGGAAGGTGGAGCCGGGCGGGTAGGTGGTGGAGTCGGCGGGGTCCACCACGGCGAGCGCGGCCTGGCCGGCGGCATCGCCGTCGACCTGCACCACGAGGTCGTGGAAGCCGGCGGTGTCCAGCTGCACGTCGGCGATGTAGACGCCGCGGTCACCCAGCCCCTCGCCGTAGAACCGAGGCGAGATCGGGCCCTCGATCAGCTCGCCGTCGCGCACCACCCAGACCTGGACGTCGGCGTCGAGGATCGGACGCTGGTCCGGGCCGAGGACGCCGAACGGGACCCGGCCGTGCTCGCCGGTCAGCACCTCGAAGGTGGCCACGATCGGGGTGAGGGTCGCCGCGACGTCGATCCCGGCCGTCTGGAGCGCCTGCGTGGCCAGCGACTGGCCGTCGGCGAGACCCTCGAACGGGTCCGACGGGGTCGCCGTGGGTGCGGGGTCGGTCCCGCAGGCCGCCAGCAGCAGGGCGAGCGTCGTGCCGCCACCTGTGCGCAGCAGGGACCGACGGGAGATGGGGGTGCTCATTGGGCGTCCTGGGCGAGGATCGGCGTCCACGATGGAACGCGGACCGTACCGCCGTGGGTTCCGCGACCAGCGCCCTGTGCGGGTGGGTGGCACCCTGCGCGGATGCCTGCCCGTGACCCGCTCCCGTCGACGTCCGCGCTGCCTCGCCGGCGGCGCGGACGCGCGATGCGGGCTGGTGGCCTGCTGACGGTGCTGCTGCTGGTGCTCGGCCTGGTGGGCTGCCGACCGGCGCAGCCGCCGGTGGACCCCGCGGCGGCGGTGGTGCGCGTGGGCACGGGGCCCGACCCGGAGTCGCGCCTGCTGGCCGAGCTGGTGGCTGCGCTTGCCCGTGACGCCGGGCTGCCGGCCGAGGTCGTGCAGCGGGCCTCCTCGAACGACGCCCGCCTCGCGCTCGAGCTCGGTGACGTGGACGTGCTGCCGTCCTACACCGGGGAGGCGTGGCTGCGCGTGCTGGGGCGCGCCGACCCGCCGAGCGACCAGGCGACCTCGCTGGCGCGGGTGCGCGAGCACGACGAGCAGGTCGGCCTGCTGTGGCTGCGCCCGCGGCTGTCCACGCCCCGGGAGCTGACGGCGTCGCCCGCGGACGCCACGTTCGCGTTCGTGGTGCAGGGCGAGCCGGGCCCGCACGCGGATCTGCAGACGCTGTCACAGCTCGCGGCCCGGCTCGCGCAGCTTGAGGCGCCGGCGCTGTGCGTGGACCCCGCGTTCGCCGAGCGCGAGGACGGCCTCGCGGTGGTGCTGGATGCGTACTCAGTCGCGCCCGGGTCGGTCGAGGTGCTGGCGGTCTCGCCGGCGGACGCGGTGCTCGGCGTGGCCGCCGGTGGCTGTGACGCGGGGCTCACGGCGGCAACCGACGGCATGGCGTGGCGGGC
>JBFGFG010000200.1:0-5275 GCA_041579655.1 Nitriliruptoraceae bacterium | reverse complement strand
CTCCTCGGACTCGCGCAGCAGCACCAGCGCGAGGACGGCGACCCCGACGACCCACGCCCCGAGCAGCGGGAGCAGCGTCGCCAGCTGCTCGCGGGCGGTGAAGCCACGGCGCCGCTCGCTCATCCTGCGGCTCCGGTCGGCTGGAGACAGCGCCCGAGGCGCCGTCTCCCAGTCCCATCGGCAGCCACGCGCCCCGACCCAAGCCCGACGTTCCAGCCGATGCCGCGACGCTGGTCAGTAGCGTGGCGCCGCACCCATGACGGAGCCCGAGACGTGACCGCACACCTGATCCTGCTGGCCACGTCGCTGATGACGTGGGCCGCGATGATCGCGACCGGGCCGGATGCTCTCGGCGGATTCACGCGCACCAACGGCGCGCTGCAGGTGGCCCTGTTCGTCCTCGTGGTGAGCATCCCGCTGTGGCGGACGGGGCGGATGTCGTGGGTCGACATCGCCTGGCCGTGGGGGCTGGTCCTCATCGGCAGTCAGGTGCTGGCTGCTGCACCGGGAGCACCGGCGCGCACCTGGATCGTCGGCGCGATCTACCTCGTCGTCGGTCTGCGGATGGGCCTCGGGGCGCTCTACCTCGCCAGGACGACCGGCGAGATCGTCCGCACCGAGCTCCCCCGGTACCGCTACCGACAGGAGATGCTGGAGCTCGAGGGCTCGAAGCACATCCCTGCTCGCAAGCAGCTCGAGGCGATGAACCAGGGCTTCGCGAGCGCTTCCGTGCTGTCCGTCCCGGCTGCGCTCGTGCTGGCTGACCCCACGCCCGGGCTCGGCGTGTTCGCGATCGCCGGGCTGGTGCTGTGGGGCGTCGGCTACGTCATCGAGAACATCGCGGACGGGCAGAAGCACCTGTTCGTGCGCGCGAACCCTGGCGCGCTGTGCAACGTGGGCCTGTGGCGCTACAGCCGGCACCCGAACTACTTCGGTGAGTGGCTCGTGTGGTGCGGGCTGGCGCTGGTCGCCGCCCCGTCGCTCGTGCGGCTGTGGGACGGCTCGGCACCGCTCCCGTGGATCGGCATCACCGTCGGCCTGGTCGCGGTGCCGTGCGTGATGTACGCGACGCTGGTGTTCCTCACCGGCGCGCGGCCGGCCGAGCACTACTCGCTGCAGAAGCGCCCCGGGTACGCCGAGTACCAGCGCACCACCAGCGTGCTGGTCCCGCGCCCACCTCGCCCCTGACGCCCGACGTCGGGGACGTCGGGTGCAGGCGTTCCTGCTGACCGTCCATCGGCTCAGGCGCCGAGGTCGGGGAAGGCCGGTCCGCGACGGATGCGCACGGGACCGACCCAGGAGCCGGGGTCGGTCTGGCCCGCCACCTCGGCCTCGCCCTGCGTGATGCGCACGACACCGGCACACGCGAGCTCCGCCGCGATCTCGCGTGCGGCGTCCATCGCGGCCACGCGCCACTCCTCGCCTCCCGCGACCCGGGCCATGTCCGAGGGGCAGATCGAGGCGTCCACCGAGCGTGTGCGCAGCAGCGTGAGGGCCGTCGCGACCAACCGGCCCCGCAGCGCGTCGGGCTCGGCGACCTCCCACCATGGCTGTCCCCGCTCCCCCAACGCGACCTTGGCGTCCTGCACGCGGTCACGCGCGGCCTGCGTGGCCGTGTCGTCGTCTGCCGCCTTGACAGCGCGACGGGCGGCCATCAGCTCCGACACCAGCTCAGCCTCGAGCGACGCCGGGATGGCAGGATCGGCGGCGCGCCACCGACGGCCACGCACGACGATGTAGCGACCGTCCTCGGTGCGCTCGACCTCGTCACGCTCACCCATCGACGGCCTCCTTCCTCGCACGCAGGTACTCGCTCGGAGGTGCTCAGCGCGCCGCCGCCTCCACGGCGCTGCGGGCGCCCGTGAGGCTAGTGACACGTGAGCCGACCGGCGCCGCGTGGCAGGCTGGCTGGTCCCATGCCGTTGAGGAGGACTCCATGCCCGAGATGCCGACGCCGCCGCAGCCCGTGCCGGACCTCGACTGGGCGCCCGAGCGGGCGGCCAGCCTCGGGCACGGTGCCGTCGAGGTGTGGAGCGACTACCTCGCCGCCCTGCCCGACCTGCCGATCCACCGCGGGTTCACCTCCCAGGAGGTCGGGGCCGCGCTGGCTTGGGAGGTGCCGGACCAGCCGGACGACACCGAGCAGGTGCTGGCCGACACCCGCCAGCTGCTGCTGCGGTGGTCGATGTACACCGGGCACGGCGGTTTCTTCGGGTACGTGACCGGCTCCGGCACGATCCCTGGCGCCGCGGCCGACCTGCTCGCGTCCGCGCTGAACAACAACGCCGGTGGCTGGCGGCTGGGGCCGGGCGTCGTCGAGCTCGAGCAGCGACTGCTGCGGTGGTTCTGCGACGGGCTCGGGCTGCCGCAGAGCGCCAACGGCTACCTGACGTCGGGCGGGTCAGCGGCCAACCACGACGCGCTCGCGGTCGCGCGCGACGTCAAGGCGGGCTGGGACGTGCGCCGCCTCGGCGTTGGGGCGGGACCGCTGCTGACGGCGTACGCGTCCACGGCTGTGCACGACACGGTCCAGCGCGGTGCCGACCTGCTCGGTCTGGGCTACGAGTCGGTGCGTGCCATCCCGGTCGACGAGCACGACCGCGTCGACGTCGCGGCGATGGAGGCCGCGATCGAGGCGGACCTCGCCGCGGGCCACCAGCCGTTCTGCATCGTGGGGACCGCCGGCACCGTCGGCGTCGGCGCGATCGACGACCTCACGGCGCTCGCGGCGCTCGCGGCGCGCTACGACCTGTGGTTCCACGTCGACGGCGCGGTCGGGGCCGTCGGCGCGTTGGTCGAGGAGCTGCGCGACCGCTACGCCGGGATCGAGCTGGCCGACTCGATCACGCTCGACCCGCACAAGTGGTTGTACGTGCCGATCGCCTGCGGGATGCTGCTGGTGCGCGACGCCGAGCACCTCACGCGGGCCTTCCACATCGACCCGACCTACACGGTGGAGGACAAGGAGGCGATGGGGGCTGGGATCGACATCCACGTGCGCTCACCTTTCTTCAGCCGCCCGGCCTCGGCGCTCAAGCTGTGGTGGTCGCTGCGTGCCCACGGCTGGGACGCGTACTCCCGCCGGCTGGTGCACGACTGCGAGCTGGCGCGCTACCTCACCGCGCTCGCTGCGGCCCATCCGCGGCTGGAGCCCACCAACGACCCGGAGCTGATGATCGGCACGTTCCGCTACGTACCGGCGGGCACGTGGACCCACGACCAGGTCGACGACCTCAACCAGCGGCTGATGCAGCGGTTGCAGTACTCCGGCGAGGTGTATCCCTCGAACGCGGTGATCGGCGGCCGGTTCGTGCTGCGCGCCTGCATCGTCAACCACCGCACCACGCCGGCCCACATCGAGCGCCTCACGACGCTGGCGGTGCAGCTGGGCGACGAGCTGGCCGCAGCCGGCCCCGTCGGCTGACGTCCCTCACGGAGGTGGCGGCGGTGTCCGCACGACGCCATGATGGACGCACCGGACGGAGGACGTCCGCCGATGGACGAGCAGCGGTATCGCGCCGCCGAGGCAGCGGTCTGGGACCACTGGGGTGTGGTCCCGGACGAACGCTGGGTGCGGCTGCCCAGCACGGGGACACGGGTCCGTGTGCTGGAGGCCGGCCACGGTGCGCCCACGCTGCTGGTGCACGGCGCGGCCATCGCCGGGACGTCGTGGGCCGACCTCGTGAGCCGGCTCGCCGCGCGGGGCGACGCGAAGCCTCGAAGGTGCATCGTGATCGACCGTCCGGGCTGTGGCCTGAGCGAGCCGCTGCCCACGCCGCCCGGCCTCGACGGGCTGCCCGCTCACGCCGCGAGCCTGCTCGTGGAGGTGCTCGACGAGCTGGACGTGGGCCGCGCTGACCTGGTGTCGACGTCGATGGGCGGCTACTTCGCGCTGCGCACGGCCGCAGCACACCCGGAGCGGGTCGGGCGCATCGCCCACCTCGGCTGGTCGCTGGGGTCACCGCCCGTGACGCTGCCGCTGATCATGCGTCTCGCCGGGGCCCCCGGCATCGGCCGACTGATGGCCCGAGCGCCGGTGCCGGTCGCGGCCGTGCGCTCGATGCTGCGCCAGGTCGGGCTCGGGGCCGCGATCGACGCCGGACGCATCCCGGAGGTCGGGCTGCGCTGGAACGCCGCGTTGCAGAACCACACCGAAACGCGCGTGCACGAGTACCGGCACGCCGGCGGCGCCCCCCTGCGCGAGCAGATGGAGGCGTTGGATCTGCCGCCCGACGAGCTGGCGCGCATCGTGGCCCCAACCACGTTCATCTTCGGGACCGGTGACCCGTTCGGGACCCCCGCGACGATGCAGGCGCTGGCGGACGGGGTCGCGGACGGGCGCCTGATCGTGCTCGAAGGCGCCGGTCACGCCGTGTGGCTCGACGACCTCGAACGCGTGTCAGCGCTCGTCACGGCCGCGCTCGACGGCGCCTGACCCGGCGCCGCGAGGCGCGCGGGCACACTCGGGCCGAGCTGACGAGGAGGCTGGTCATGACGAACCTGCGCGCACGTGCACGGCGGGTGATCTTCGAGGCGGACACCACGGCCGGCAAGGCGTTCGACGTCGTCCTGCTGCTGCTGATCGTGGGCAGCGTGCTGCTGGTGATGCTCGAGAGCGTCGAGTCGATCCGCCTGGCGTACCCGCGGACGCTGCTGACGCTCGAGTGGATCGTCACCGGCATCTTCGCCGCGGAGTACCTCGCACGGCTGTGGACCGCGGACGACGCGAAGGTGTACGCGCGCAGCTTCTTCGGGGTGATCGACGTGCTGTCGATCCTGCCGCTGGTCCTCGGGCTGGTCGTCCCGGGCGCGCAGTCGCTGCTGGTGGTGCGCTCGCTGCGGCTGCTGCGCGTGTTCCGCGTGTTCAAGATGGCGCACTGGCTGCGACAGGCGAACTACCTCCTCGAGGCGGTCCGCTCCAGCGCCCAGAAGATCGTCGTGTTCCTCATGACCGTGGTGCTGATCAACATCATCGTCGGCTCCACGATGTACGTGGTGGAGGGCGCGGCCAACGGCTTCGACTCGATGTTCCGCGGCGTGTACTGGTCCATCGTGACGATGAGCACGGTCGGGTTCGGCGACATCGCGCCGCAGACGGCGTTGGGCCAGGTGCTCGCCGCCGCGCTGATGATCCTCGGCTACAGCGTCATCGCCGTCCCGACCGGCATCGTCTCGGCCGAGGTGGCGCAGGCGCGGCGGGACGGCGGCACGGCCGTGTGCTCCCGCTGCGCGGAGCCCGTGGGGCCGGACGCGCGGTTCTGCCCGCGCTGCGGCG
>JBFGFG010000199.1:0-5283 GCA_041579655.1 Nitriliruptoraceae bacterium | reverse complement strand
GGGCGGCGCTGGCCGCGCGGGCAGCGACGCCGCCGTGGCCGCAGCGCAGCGTGCGCTGCGCGACGGCGCCGTCGTCGCGGTGAAGGGCGTGGGCGGCTACCACCTCGCCTGCCGCGCGGACGCCGAGGAGGTCGTGCAGCGCCTCCGCGAGCGCAAGCAGCGACCGGGCAAGGCGTTCGCCGTGCTGGTGCGCGACCTCGACACGGCACGCCTGCTCGCGCACGTCGACGACGAGGAGGCAGCGCTGCTGTGCGGTGCCGCCGGCCCGATCGTGCTGCTGCGCCGGCGCGACGACGCGCCGCTGGCGCCCGGGGTGGCGCCCGGCAACCCGCTGGTGGGCGTGCTGCTGGCGAGCAACCCGCTGCACCACCTGCTGCTCGCGCCGGTGCCGGACGTGGCGGCGGACCCGCTGGCCGCGGTGGTGCTCACCAGCGGCAACCGCAGCGAGGAGCCGCTGTGCACCGACGACGAGGAGGCGCGCGAACGGCTCGCTGGGCTCGCGGACGCGTGGCTGTGGCACGACCGGCCGATCGCGGTCCCGTGCGACGACTCGGTGGTGCGGATGCTCGACGACGGACCGAGCATGGTGCGCCGGTCGCGGGGGTACGTCCCCACGCCTGTGCTGCTGCCGCCCGACGTGACCGGGGCACTGCCGGTGCTGGCGCTCGGCGCGGAGCTCAAGGCGACCACCTGCCTCGTGCAGGGCCGGCTGGCCTGGCTCTCGCAGCACCTCGGGGACATGGGGAGCCTCGCCACGCTGCGTGCGCTGGAGACCACCGTGGCGCGCACCGAGGCGCTGCACGGGCTGCGCGCCGAAATGCTGGCGTGCGACCTTCACCCGGACCACACCGCGCACCGCTGGGCGCTGCGCGAGGCGGCGGGCCGACCCGTCGAGCTGGTGCAGCACCACCACGCCCACGTCGCCGCCGCGATGGCGGAGCACGGCCTGGTCGGCCCGGTCATCGGCGTCGCGTTCGACGGCACCGGCCTCGGGACCGACGGGACCATCTGGGGTGGGGAGGTGCTGCGCGCCGACCTGCACGACGCCGTGCGCATCGCGCATCTCTCGCCGACGCCGCTGCCCGGCGGCGACGCGGCGATCAGGCATCCGCGGCGCGTCGCCTGCGCGCAGCTGTGGAGCGCGGGCGTGGACTGGGCCGACGACCTGCCGTGCGTGGCCGCGACCCCACCGCAGGAGCGCGCGCTGCTGGCGGCCCAGCTCGAACGCGGGCTGCGCACGGTGGCCACCACGAGTGCCGGGCGGCTGTTCGACGCGGTCGCATCGCTGCTCGGCGTCCGTCACGAGGTGAGCTACGAGGCCCAGGCGGCGATCGAGCTCGAGGCGCTCGCCGACGGCCACGCCCGAAGCGGTGGGGCGCCCTCGGCGCTGCAGCTGCCGCTGCGCGACGGCGTGTGGGACTGCGGCGTGCTGGTGCACGGCCTCGTGGCCGGGCTGCGTGCCGGGGACCCGACCGGGGCGCTCGCGCTCGGGTTCCACCTCGCGCTGGCGGTCGCGGTCACGCAGGCCGCCGTCGCCGAGCGGGCCGAGACCGGCACCGACACCGTGGTGCTCACCGGCGGCGTGTTCGCGAACGCGCTGCTGACGCGTCTGACCACGCACGCGCTGCGCGACGCGGGCCTTCGGCCGCTGCGCCACCATCTCGTGCCACCCAACGACGGCGGGATCGCGTTGGGGCAGGCGCTCGTCGCCTCGGCACGCCATGCTCGCACCCACGCCACCCCCAACCCGAACACGAACCATCCGGTCGGCTGACCGGAGAAGGAGCGGCCCATGTGCCTCGGAGTGCCCGGACAGGTCACCGAGATCCGCGACGACCGCGGGACCCGGATGGCGACGGTCGACTTCGGTGGTGTGCGCAAGGAGGTGTGCCTCGCCTACACCCCCGAGGCGGAGGTCGGTCAGTACACCGTCATCCACGCCGGCTTCGCCATCACGCTGCTCGACGAGGCCTCCGCGCTGCAGACGCTGAAGCTGTTCGACGAGATGGGGCTGCTCGAGGAGGAGCTCGGTCTCGTGGAGGCAGCGGCGTCGTGAAGTACCTCGACGAGTACAGCGACCCGGAGCTCGCGGCGAAGCTGTTCGCCCAGATCGAGGCCACCGTCACCCGCCCGTGGGCGATCATGGAGGTGTGCGGGGGCCAGACCCACACCATCGTGCGCAACGGCATTGACCAGCTGCTGCCCGGCATGGTCGAGCTGATCCACGGCCCCGGCTGCCCGGTGTGCGTGACGCCGCTGGAGACCATCGACAAGGCGCTCATGATCGCCGCGCGTGAGGACGTCATCTTCTGCTCGTTCGGCGACATGCTGCGCGTCCCGGGCTCGCACACCGACCTGTTCGGGGTCCGCTCCCGCGGCGGCGACGTGCGGGTCGTGTACTCGCCGCTGGACGCCGTGGCGATCGCCGAGGACAACCCCGACAAGCAGGTGGTGTTCTTCGCGATCGGCTTCGAGACCACCGCACCCGGCAACGCGATGGTCGCCCACCAGGCCCGTGAGCGCGGCCTGACCAACCTCTCGCTGCTGGTGTCGCACGTGCTGGTGCCGCCGGCGATCGCGGCGATCGCGTCCTCGCCGAGCTCGCGGGTGGACGGCTTCCTCGCCGCAGGGCACGTCTGCTCGGTGATGGGCACCGCCCAGTACGCGCCGCTCGTGGAGCAGTTCAAGCTGCCGATCGTGGTGACCGGCTTCGAGCCGCTGGACGTGCTCGACGGCATCCGCCGCACGCTGGTGCAGCTCGAGGAGGGGCGGCACGAGCTCGAGAACGCCTACCCCCGCGCCGTCCAGGCCGAGGGGAACCTCCCTGCGCAGCGCATGCTCGGGGACGTGTTCCAGGTCGTGGACCGCAAGTGGCGCGGCATCGGGACGATCCCGCTGTCCGGCTGGAAGCTGGCGGACGCGTACGCCGACGTGGACGCCGAGATCCGCTTCGACGTCGGGCACATCGACGTCGAGGAGTCCACGCTGTGCAAGTCGGGCGAGGTGCTGCAGGGGCTGCTCAAGCCCAACGAGTGCCCCGCGTTCGGCAAGGAGTGCACCCCGCGCAACCCGCTGGGCGCGACGATGGTCTCGTCCGAGGGCGCGTGCGCCGCGTACTTCCAGTACCGGCGGCTCGACGACGCCCGCACCACGCTGCCGGTCGTGGACGCTGCGGTGGCCCGCTGATGTCGGAGGCGATCGACGTCGAGGCCTGGAGCTGCCCCGTGCCGCTGCGCGACCACGAGCGCATCCTGTCCGGGCACGGGGGCGGCGGGAAGCTCTCCGCCGAGCTGGTGGACCACCTGTTCCTGCCCGCGTTCGGTGAGGCGGCCCGCGGCGCGACCCCCACCGACGCCGCCACGCTGCTGATCGGCGGGGCCCGGCTGGCGTTCTCGACCGACTCCTACGTGGTGCAGCCGCTGTTCTTCCCCGGCGGGAACATCGGGGACCTCGCCGTGAACGGGACCGTGAACGACGTGGCGATGTCGGGCGCCGTGCCGGTCGCGCTCTCGACCGCGTTCGTGCTGGAGGAGGGGCTGGAGCTCTCGGTGCTCGGCACCATCGCCGAGACGATGGGACGTGCCGCGGTGGCGGCGGGCGTCCAGCTCGCCACCGGTGACACCAAGGTGGTGGACACCGGCGCCGGCGACGGGCTGACCATCACCACCGCCGGCATCGGCCTGATCCCGGACGGTGTCGAGCTCGCGCCGCAGCGCATCAGCGTCGGCGACCGGATCATCCTCTCCGGCCCGATCGGGGCGCACGGCGTCGCGGTGATGAGCGTGCGCGAGGGCATCAGCTTCGGCACCGACATCGTGAGCGACTCGGCGCCGCTCGCGGGTCTGGTCGCGACGATGCTCGCGGCCGACCCCGACCACGGGCTGCACTGCCTGCGTGACGCGACGCGCGGCGGCATGGCCGCGTCGCTGTGCGAGCTGGCCGCGACCGCGCAGGTCGGCATCGCGTACCAGGAGCGGCTCGTGCCGGTGCCGGACTCGGTGCGCTCGGCGTGCCAGTTCCTCGGCCTCGACCCGATCCACGTGGCGAACGAGGGCCGGATGGTGGCGTTCGTCGCGCCGGGGTCGGCCGACGCGGTGCTGGAGGCGATGCGGGCGCACCCGATGGGTGCCGAGGCCGTGGTCATCGGCGAGGTGGTGGACGACCACCCGGGCATGGTGGTGGCGCGCACCGGCATCGGTGCCACGCGCGTGGTCGACATGCCGCTGGGTGAGCAGCTGCCCCGGATCTGCTGAACCCGCAGGTCAGCGGGTGTGTCACAGGTGGTTCGTACGGTGTTCGCACCGACGGACGAGAGCGGTCAATGCGCGACACCTGTGTGGACGAACGATGAACATCGACCAGCCCGAGGGGACGGCTGCGCCAGCCGACACACCCGACCTGCCATCCGCCCTGCCCGGCGACGCCGTGCAGCAGCAGCTGCCGCTCGACGAGCCGGTCCCGTACCGGCTCACGGCGCAGGGCCGCCGGCTGGTGGCGCCGGACGACCTGCCGGTGCTGCGCGTGGTGGACCTCGACGCGCCACGACACGTGGACCTCGACCGGGCGGACGGGGCCGTGCGGGCGCGCGCCCGTGCCCTGCGGCTCGCGGGCTCGCACACCCTGGACATCGCCGACGAGCTCGGGGTCGACCCGCTGCACGTGGAGGCGTGGGTGGCGGACCTCCCCGTGCCCGCCGACGCGGGGGTCCAGCGCCGCCGCGGTCAGCTGCGGGCGGTGCCGGACGTCGAGCTCGACGTGCCGTCACGGGTCGCGGCGACCGCGGCGTGGCGGGCCGCGGCCGACGAGGGGCGCGACGAGGCCGAACGGCGGCTGCCGGACGAGCCGTGGCTGCGCGGCGGTCTCGGCGTGGTGTCCGGCGTGCTCGAGGCGGACCATCACGCCCTGCTGCTGTGCGGCGACCAGGTCGGGCTGATCCGGGCGGCGTGGGCGTGGACCGTCTCGACGTTGTCGCCCACGGCACCAGCGCGGGTGCTGCTCAGCCACGACCCGGCCCAGCCGGGGGACCGCGTGGCCCACGAGGTCGGCGCCGCGCTCGGCATCCCCGTCGAGTCCATCACGGCCACGCGCGACCCCGCCCGGGCCGGACGGGGGCCGTGGGTCCGGCTGCGGGTCTCGGACCCGGTGCTGGCCGGCCGCGCCGAGGGCTGGCGCCGTGCGCTGCTGGCCGAGGTCGAGCAAGGCGCCGGATAGCGTCCAGCGCATGCAGCCGTGGCGTGAGGTCGAGGCCGCCGGTGCGCTCGGCAGCGGCGACGTCCGGCCTGC
>JBFGFG010000198.1:0-5312 GCA_041579655.1 Nitriliruptoraceae bacterium | reverse complement strand
GTCGCGTCCCGCGATCGGGGCGGTGCACCGGCAGATCGCGGACGGCCTGACCGGCGTCGAGGTGGTCGACCACCTCGGGCGGGCTCGCAGCCTCGCCGAGGAGGGCGACGCGCACCTGCACACCTTCACGCGGCCCGCCCACGCCGGGCCGATGCGCCGGTGGCGACCCGACACGAGCGTCGAGGTGGCGACCGTCGACGGCCCGCAGGACTGGGACGCGCTCGACCGGCGGCCGTCGCGGACGCTGCCCGGCACCCACCTGACGCTGCGCGGCGCGCTCACCATCGACCGCGACACCGACGACCCGCGCTGGCCGTGGGACGTCGCCGGGGTGTGGTGGACCGAGCCCGTGCCCGGCACCCCGCTGCCGGAGGACGAGCGGGGCACGTGGCGCCACGACCACATGTGGGTGCCGATCGGGCGCCCCTACGACCCTCGGTTCGACGAGGGCGACGAGATCGACGGCTCGGACCTCACGGCCTGAGCTGGCGACACCACGACGTCGGCTGCGTCAGCCGGCGGCCCGGTCGTCGCGGCCGGCGCTCGGTGCGACCGCTTCGCCCTCGGCGTCGACGTCAGCGACCGGCGGCAGGTCCTCGATGCGGACGGTCTTGACGTCCACCTCGCCCTTCTTGACCTTCGACGCGTACTCGTCGACGTACTCCTGGCCCGAGAGCATCATGATCTCGAACATCAGCTCGTCGGTCGCCGCACGCAGCACGAACGGGTCCTCGCGCTCGTCGTGATAGCGCGACAGGTCCAGCGGCTCGCCGATGCGGACGGTCACTGGGTGACGCTTGAGCGCGTACTTGCCCGTGGGCATCGCCTTGTCCGTGCCCTCGATCCCGACGGGGATGATCGGCACGCCAGCCTCGAGCGCCATGCGGACGGGGCCGGTCTTGCCGCGGTACAGCCGGCCGTCCGGCGAGCGGGTGCCCTCGGGGTAGATGCCCACGGGGTCACCGGAGCGCAGGATCTCGACGCCGGTCTCGAGCGCGCCGCGCCCCTCCCCCGCATCGCGCTTCGTGGGCACGCAGCCCGCCCCGCGGAAGAACCAGCGGGTCCGCCACGAGTCGAAGTAGTCCGCCTTGGCGAGGTAGTAGATCGGCCGTGGCATCGAGATCGGCAGCACCAACGAGTCGATGAACGACAGGTGGTTCGCCGCCACGATGTACGGCTGGTCGGTCGGGATGTTCTCGACACCCTCGATCGACATCCGCAGGTACGGGATCATGGTCTTGGGGAGGATCCACTTGAGGCCGCGATACATCGCGGGTGCGTCCTTCATGCCTGGCACTGGGGCTCCCATCCCATCGAGGTCATTCTCGCCCCCTCAGCGTAGGCGGGTTGCACGCGACCCGTCGACAGTCGAGGGCGGGCCCGGCGATGTTTGCCTGCCTGTCGCGCACGCGGAACCTCGCTAGCGTGCGGCCGTTCGCCGTTCGACCGTGCGCGCATGACCCAGGAGGACCACGTGGAGGCCACAGAGACCGTCCAGCTGTCAGGACACGTGATCGATACGGGCCAGCTGGCCCGTGTGCTCGACGTGATCCTCGAGCACGGCGCGGACTACGAGCTGACCGATCTCGCCGTCGGTCGCCGTCACCAGGACCCGACGGTCGCGACGATCCGTGTGCGCCACGAGAGCCGCGAGAAGCTCGAGAGCACGCTGCGCGCCCTGATCGACCTCGGCGTCGAGCCGGTCGAGCAGACCGACTGCCGCGTGATGGTCGCCGACAAGGACGCCTGCTTCCCGGAGGGCTTCACGCCCACGACCAACATGCCCACCCAGGTGCGCATCGACGGCCGCTGGGAGGACGTGGCACGTCCCGAGATGGACCTCGGCATCCGGCTCGACCCCGACGGTCCGCACACGGTGCCGATGCTGTCGGTGCGCGCCGGAGACCGCATCGTGGTGGGTTACGAGGGCGTGCGCGTGCGCCCCGAGCGCACCTCGGCATCGACCGCCACGGCCGGCGAGGGCTTCGGCTTCATGCAGTCGGACGTCTCCTCCGAGAAGCCGCAGGGGCTGCTCGTGGACATGGTCGCCGAAGGCATGCGCGAGGCGAAGGCACGCGGCGAGCGCGTGCTGTGGGTCGCAGGCCCGGGCCTCGTGCACACGGGTTCGGTGCCCGGCGCCGTCGCGCTGATCCGCGCCGGCTGGATGAACGCGCTGTTCGCCGGAAACGCGCTGCCCACGCACGACATCGAGAACGCGCTGTACGGCACCTCGCTCGGCATCTCGCAGACCGAGGGCGTCCCGACCGAGCACGGCCACAGCCACCACATCCGCGCGATCAACACCATCCGCCGTCACGGCTCCATCAGGGGCGCCGTCGAGGCCGGTGTGCTCACCAGCGGCGTCGCCCACGCCTGCGTCGAGAACGACGTCGCGTGGGTGCTGGCGTCCTCGGTGCGTGACGACGGCCCGCTGCCGGACGTCGAGCTCGACATGCAGGTCGCCCAGCAGCAGATGCGCGAGGTGATCTGGGGCGACGACGGCGGCGCGCCCGTCGGCTTCTGCCTCATCGTCGCCACGATGCTGCACGGCATCGCGACCGGCAACCTGCTGCCGAGCCACGTCCCGCTGGTGTGCGTGGACATCAACCCGGCGACGGTCACCAAGCTCGCCGACCGTGGCAGCGCCCAGGCCGTCGGCATCGTCACCGACGTCGGCCTGTTCGTGAAGGAGCTCGCCAGCCGGCTGGCGCCGGACGAGCTCGCCGAGGAGCTCGCCCGCGCCAAAGCCTGAGGTCAAGGCCTGAGCAGGGCCCGGGGTTCAGTGCAGGTGGCGCCTGAGGAAGTCCAGCTGCAGCTTGAGCAGGTTCTCGGCCACGACCTCCTGCGGGGTCATGTGGGTGACACCCGACAGCGGCAGGAACTCGTGCGGGCGGCCGGCGGCGAGCAGCGCGGCGGAGAGCCGCAGCGCGTGCGCGGCCACCACGTTGTCGTCCGCGAGCCCGTGCACCAGCAGCATGCCGGGAGGCTCCACGCCGTCCGGGATCGGTGCAGCGCCCACCAGCTCGCCCTCGGATGACACCAGGCTGCTGCGCTCGTACGCCTCCGGGTTCTCGGCCGGGTGGCCGAGGTAGCGCTCGGTGTAGGCGGTGTCGTACAGGCGCCAGTCGGTGACGGGCGCACCCACGATCGCGGCGCGGAACACGTCCGGGCGACGGAGCGCGGCGAGCGCTGCGAGGTAGCCGCCGAACGACCAGCCGCGGATCGCGACCCGCGAGGTGTCGAGCCGCTCGTCGAGCGCGGCGGCAGCCTTCAGCGCGTCGAGCTGGTCCTCGAGCACCGGCGTCGCGAGGTCGAAGCGCACCTCACGCTCGAAGTCCGGGCCACGGCCGGGCGTGCCACGACCGTCCACGACCAGCACGGCGAAGCCCTGGTCGGCGAACCACTGTGAGGTCAGGTGCGCCTGCTCGGCGGCGAGCACGCGCTGGGCGTGCGGCCCGCCGTAGGGGTCCAGCAGCACCGGCAGCGGCCCGTCGACGTTCTCGGGCAGCAGCAGCGCGGCACGCAGCCCGCGGGGGCCGAGCTCCAGCCAGCGAGGACGCGGGGTGACCGACGGCGTCTCGGACGCGTCGGCGAGCCGCCACGCGTCGGTGCCCGTGCGGACCTCGACGTGTGGTCGGCCCTCACGCGGCGACGCCGAAACCACCAGGGTGTCGCCCTTCGCCACACCGCCGTGCACGCCAGAGGTGGAGGTCAGCCACAGCGGGTCGCCCCCGTCGAGGCTGAGGCGCGCGATGTGCCGCTCGGTCGGGTCCGTGCTCGCCACCACGGTGACGGAGCTCTGGTCCGCGTCGAGCACGGCGTGCACCTGCACGCCGGCCGGGCCGACGCTGCGTCCGTCCACGGCGACGGTGCGCGTGCCACCCGCGCCGAGGTCGTGGTCGTCGATGACCTCCAGCAGCCGCCCGTCGGGCAGCCAGCGCGGTGCGCCGGGCACGACGTCGACCCACGAGTCGTCGTGGTGCTCGGCCACGACCTCGGTGCCACCGTTGGTCAGGTCCACGGCGTGCAGCACGACGCGTGACTGCGCCCGGTCCATCGTGACCAGGGTCAGCTGACCGTCGGTGCCCCACACCACGTCGGCGAGGTACGGCAGCGCCTCGCGATCCCAGCGCACGTCCACGCGGCGCCGGGCCTCGAGCTCGACCACGGAGAGACCCACGTCCGCGTTCGGCGTGCCGGCGGCCGGGTAGCGGTGCTCGGCCGGCTTCGTGCCCGGCTCGGCCGGGTCGGCGATCCACCAGCGCTGCACCATGCTGTCGTCCACGCGCGTCAGCGCCAGACGCTCACCGTCGGGCGACCACCAGTGGCCGCGCGAGCGCTGCAGCTCCTCGGCCGCGATGAACTCGGCGGTCCCCCACGTCACGCCCTCACCGGCGACGACGGCCTGCACGGCCGCCAGCCCGGGGATCGCGATGTGGACGCCGTCCTCGTCGACGAACGCGACGCGGCGTCCGTCCGGCGAGGGACGCGGGTCGAACGCGATCTGCTCCTCCGCCATCGCGGTGACGCGGCCGGTCGCGACGTTGACGCTGTGCAGGCGACCGCCGACGGTGAACGCGGCCATCGTGACGGCGTCGTCGGTGGCGTACGAGGTGATGCCAGCAGCGGCCTCACGGGCACGCTCGCGGCGTGCACGCTCGGCCCGGGGCAGCTCCCGGTCGTCAGCGACGAGCGAGGCCGCGGCCACCAGCCGGGTCTCCTGCCCCGTCGCGAGGTCGAGCCGCCACAGGTCCGTCGTGGGGTCGTCACCGGTCGCGGAGCGCAGGAACAGCACCACGCCGTCGCCGACCGTGAACGAGCGCGGCCGGCCGAGCGTGAAGCGTCGGGTGCGGGCGTTCTGGCGTGGGAACGAGATGCTCACAGGTCCTCCTCGAGGTCGACCGCGACGGGTCGATGCTTCGCTGCGACGTCAACCGGCGATCCGGACTCGACGTGCGCGGCGCCGACGGGGATGCCCGCGTCGACGAACAGCACGTCGTGCCGGGCCATCGGCTCGGGCGTCGGGTAGGTCAGGCCGGCGCCGACACCGCCGACGGTCCAGGCGTCGAGCCGGGCGCCGAGCAGCAGCTCGCTGACCGGACCACCCGGGCCCTCACCGAGGTCGCCGCCGATGACGTCCGGGTGGTCGATGGACGTCAGGAAGTCGGAGATGAGGTGCGCGTCCGCGAGCCGCCCCTCGGGGTCGGCCCCCAGACGGAACGCCAGCAGCGACAGCACGCGACCACCGGCGCCGACGATCGCGTGGGATGCGGTCCGACCCCCACCCGCGCCGGGCAACTCGAGCGCGGCAG
>JBFGFG010000197.1:0-5328 GCA_041579655.1 Nitriliruptoraceae bacterium | reverse complement strand
GGACTCACTCGACGGGCGTGAGCGCGTAGCGTCGGGGGCTCCGCGCCGACGCCAGGACCCGCCGATGCCCGCACCGTTCGCCATCGACCTGCGCTCGGACACCGTGACGCAGCCCGACGACGCTATGCGCGCCGCGATGGCGTCCGCCGAGGTCGGCGACGACGTGCTCGAGGGCGACCCGACCGCGCTGCGGCTCGAGGAGCGGGTGGCCGAGCTGCTCGGCAAGGAGGCCGGCGTCTACGTCTCGTCCGGCACGCAGGGCAACGTGGTGGCCCAGCTCGCGCACGGCACGTACGGCAAGGCGATCCTCGCCGGCCCCACGATGCACATCCAGCAGTGGGAGGCAGGCGGCCACGCGGTGCTCGGCGGCGCCCCGCTGGCGCTGCTGCCCGAGCGCGCCGACGGGCTGCCCGACCCGGACGCCGTGGCCGCGCGCTGCGCCGTCACCGACGACCCGCACGTCGCGCGCGTCGGTCTGGCGTGGTCCGAGAACACCCACGGCGGGATGGGCGGGCTGCCCGTCGAGGCCGCGACCGTCGCCGCGTACCGCGCCGCGGTGCCGGCGCAGCTGCCGCTGCACACCGACGGCGCGCGGCTGCTGGACGCGGCCGTAGCGCTCGACGTGCCGGTGGCCACGCTGGTCGCGGACGCTGACTCCTCCACGCTGTGCCTCAGCAAGGGCATCGGCTGCCCGGTCGGCACGGTGCTGGTCGGGTCCGCCGCGTTCATCGTCGAGGCGAAGCGCGCACGCAAGCTGCTCGGCGGCGGGATGCGGCAGTCCGGCATCCTCGCGGCGGCCGGCCTGCACGTGCTCGACGAGGCGGGGCTGCCCCGCACGCTCGCCGAGATCGCCGCGGCACACGCCGGCGCACGCGTGCTCGCCGACGCGCTCGCCGAGCTGCCGCGCGCCCGCGACGCGTACGACACCGCCGCGCCGTTCCACCCCGGCACGACCCGCACCAACATCGTGCGATTCGGCGTCGACGGCGACCGGATGGAGGTGCTGGCCGCGCTGGACGCGGCCGGCATCGGCGCGCTGCGCTACGGCGCCGGCATCCGCATGGTCACCCACCGCCGCCTCGCCGAGGGCGACGTCGAGCAGGTCGTCAAGGTGCTGCGCGACGTCCTCGCCTGACCCCGCGCGGCCACCCCCAACCCACGCCGGGAGCACCCAGATGCCGACCACGCACGACGCCGTGAAGGACCCACGCAACGCCGACGTCGAGGTGTGGGTGCACGACAGCTCCCGCGACGACGGCGCGTTCGTGCACCGCGACCAGGCCAGCGTCAGCGTGTTCGACTCGGCGTTCCTCGTCGGCGACGGGGTGTGGGAGGGGATGCGGCTGCACCACGGCGTGATCCCGTTCCTCGAGCTGCACCTCGACCGGCTGTTCGACGCGTTCGAGAAGGTGTCGATGCCGCAGCCGTTCGACCGCGCGGGGTGCGTCGCGCTGCTGCGCCGCGTGGTGGAGCACAACGGCATGACCGACGGCGCGCACCTGCGGCTGATGGTGTCGCGCGGGCGCAAGACCACCCCGAGCCAGCACCCGGCGAACCTCGCCGGCGGGCCGACCGTGGTGGTGATCGCCGAGCACAAGCTGGCCCGGCCGGACGTGGCTGCCGCCGGCATCGCGCTGCGCACCGTCAGCGTGCGGCGGCCACCGCCGGACACGCTCGACCAGCGGATGAACTGCCACAGCAAGATCCACGAGGTGGTCGCGCTGATCGAGGCCACCGACGCAGGCGCGGACGAGGCGCTGATGCTCGACACCGACGGCAACGTCGCCACCTGCAACGCGACGAACTTCTTCTGCGTGCGCGACGGCGTGCTGCTGACCAGCGACGGCAGCCACAACCTGCCCGGCATCACCCGCGCGGTGGTGCTGCGCGAGGCCCGCGCCACCGGCATCCCCGTCGAGGAGCGACCGTTCACCCCGGACGAGCTCGACGAGGCCCAGGAGGCGTTCGTGACGGGCACGTTCGGCGCGCTCACCCCCGTGCGCGAGCTCGACGGCCGCGTGTTCGGCGAGGTGCCCGGTCCGCTCACCCGGCGCCTGCAGCAGCTGTACGTCGCCGCCATCGAGGCCGAGGTCGCGGCTGGCGTCGGTGGGGTCTTGTCGTGACGACGCTGGTGAACGTCTGGTCCGGCCCACGCAACGTCTCGACCGCGCTGATGTACGCGTTCCGGCAGCGCGGCGACACCAGCGTGGTGGACGAGCCGCTGTACGCCGCGTGGCTCGCGCGCAACCCGGACGCGGCCCACCCGGGGCGCGATGCTGTCCTCGAGAGCCAGCCGACCGACCCCATGGCGGTCGTGCGCCGGCTGCTGCTCGGACCGTGGTCCACCGACGTGGTGATGGCGAAGCAGATGGCCGCGCACCTGTCGGTGTTCGAGCAGCTCGACTGGCTCGACGCCGCGCGCAACGTGATCCTCGTGCGCGCGCCGGAGCCCGTCGTGGCCTCGTACACGGCGCAGGTCTCGACCCCGTCCGTGGAGGCGCTCGGCTACACCGCCCAGGCCGAGCTGCTGCACCGCATGGAGGACCGCGGTGAGGTGCTGGTGCTGGAGTCCTCACGGCTGCTCGCGGACCCGGCCGGCGTGCTGACGCGG
This sequence comes from Nitriliruptoraceae bacterium, assembly GCA_041579655.1. GTDB lineage: Bacteria > Actinomycetota > Nitriliruptoria > Nitriliruptorales > Nitriliruptoraceae > JBFGFG01. Next base: position 2,717 of record JBFGFG010000197.1, on the reverse strand, counting down.
CTGTGCGAGCGGCTGGGGCTGCCGTTCGACGAGGCGATGCTGTCGTGGCCCGCGGGGCCGAAGCCCGAGGACGGCGTCTGGGCCGAGCACTGGTACGCGACCACCCACGCATCGAACGGCTTCGCGGTGCCGACACCCCGACCCGACCCGGTGCTGCCGCCGGCGTTCGCGGCCGTGGCCGCCGCAGCACGACCCGTGTACGAGCGTCTGGCCGCCGTCGCGCTGTGACGGCGCGTGGTCAGGGTGCTCAGGAGTGGCTGTGCACGGGCACCGACGGGCCCTCCGAGGCCTGGACCAGCACGAAGCCCTGCCCGCTGAACTCCAGCTGGAACGCCTCACCCGAGCGCAGGGAGTTGAACCCCAGCGCCTGCTTGCGCAGGTTCACCGTCAGCGTCGAGGACCAGCACACGGCCGAGGCCGGGTCGACGAAGGTGGGCGCGTCGGTGTTGAGCCGCACCGGCGTGCCGTGCGCGGTGATCGCCGCCCAGCCCTGCCCCTGCACGTCCATCACGAACAGGCCGCCGGCGAGCACGCCGGCCGTGCCGAGGCTGCGGGTCCGGAAGCTCATCCCTGACTCGAGCGCCAGCAGGCTCGAGCCGTTGACGACCAGCCCCCCGCCGTTCATCTCCAGCAGGTGGATCTCGTGGGCGTCGTCGGCGAGGAACAGCTCGCCCGAGCCGGACGCGGTCGCCATCTTGGCGTTGTCGGTCGCCAGCGCGCGCTTGACCATGCGGCCCATGCCGCCGCCCTCGCTCACCGCCGTGAACGTCATCGCGCCCTGGTAGGCGACCATCGACCCGCGCTTGATCAGCACGTCCGGGCCGAGCTCGATCTTCAGCAGCCGCGGGTTCTGGAGGCTCACGCGACCGCCCTCGCGCTCGGCGTACGCATCGCCGTCGAGCAGGCTGCCGCTGATGCCCCCGCCGGTCTGCGCCGGAGCGGCTGCTGCCCGCGTCTCGGGCTGGGTCGCCGGCTGCGTCGTCGCGCTCGGCGCGCCGGTGGGCGGCGGCATCGCAGCGGACAGCACGTCGCCGGGCACCGTGGACTGCGGGTTGGGTGAGTTCGCCTGCGCCACGCCGGCGACGTCCGTGCTCTGCGCGCCGCCGGTCGCGACGTGCTCGGTCCACGCGGCGCCGTCGTGGTAGCGCAGCTCGTGGCGGGTGGTGGGGTCGGGGTGCCAGCCGGCGTCCATGACGTGTCCCTGCAGCTCGTGAACGCTCGACGCTAGAGCCACGCACGGCCGCGCGTCTCTCTAAGGTCGACACGTCCGGACGAGCTTCGTCGGCCGGGGCGACCCCACCGAGGCATCGTGCTCCGCACCGCGTTCAGCACACGGCCGACGGCGGCGCTGCTCGTGGCCTGGATGCTCGGCCGGCTGTCGATCTGGACCTCGGTGCTGGCGGCCGCGCTGCTGGCCCACCAGGTCGGTGGCGCCACGGCGGTCAGCCTCGCGATGGTGGCGCGCATGGTCCCGGCAGGCGTCGCCGCGCCGGCGCTGGCCCTGCTCGCCGACCGCTGGCCCCGGCGCCGGGTGCTGTGGGTCACGATGGGCGGACGGGCGCTGCTGCTGCTCGCGGCGGCTCTGCTGACAGGTGACGGCGGGGGGCTCGGCGTGCTGCTGCCGCTGGTCGCCGGCGAGGCGATGCTGGCGACGGCGCACCGGCCTGCCCACGTCGCGTTGCTGCCGGAGGTGGCCCCCTCGCCCGCCGTGCTCGGTGCGGCGAACATCGCCACCAGCACGGCCGACTACGCAGGCTTCCTGGTGGGGTCGGTCGCGGGTGGGCTCGTTGCCGAGCGGGCGGGCGTCCCGTGGGCGCTGGCGGTGGCCGCTGGCGCGGTCGCGCTGGGCGCCCTCACGGCGCTGCTGCTGCCCACGACACCTGCGCGTGACGACGAGCCGGAGACGCCGGCCACGCGCGAGCCGGACGCCGAGGAGGGCGCCGATGACGGCGCGCTCGCCGGCCTGCGCACCGTGTGGCGCGACCGTGAGCTGCGCCTGCTGTCCGGCGTGCACCTGCTCGACATGGCCGTGCAGTCCGCAACCAGCGTGCTGCTGGTGGTCGCGGCGCTCGAGCTGCTGGGGACCGGGGAGTCCGGCGCCGGCCTGCTCGGTGGAGCGTGGGGCGTGGGCGGGCTCGCCGGCGGGCTGATCGGCACGGTCGCGCTGCGGCGAGGCCGGCTGTCGATCGGCCTCATCGCGGGGCTCGTGCTGGCGGGGCTGCCGCTGGCCGTGGTCGGCGTGCTGCCTGTCCCGTCGCTGGCGCTGCTGCTGATGGTGGTGCTGGGCGTCGGCTACGCGCTGGTCGAGGTGGCGGTGCTGACGATGACCCAGCGGCTCGCGGCCCAGGACGTGCTCGCGCGCGTGTTCGGCGTGCAGGAGCTGCTCAACGTCGGTGGCACGGCGCTCGGCGCCGCCCTCATCCCACCGCTCGTCGCGCTCACAGGTCCAGCCGGCGCGCTGGTGGTCACCGGCCTGGTGATGCCCGCGGCCGCGCTGCTGCGGGCCCGCTCGCTGCGTCAGCTCGGCACCGACGTGCTGCCACCCGAGGGGCCGTACGCCCTGCTGCGCGCGCTGCCGATGTTCGCGCCGCTGCCGCTGGCGACGATCGAGACGCTGGCCGTGCGCGCCGAGGTCGTCGAGGTCCCCGCCGGCACCACCCTCATCAAGGAGGGCGAGGCGGGCCACTCGTTGTACGTGCTCGACGCCGGCAAGCTCG
>JBFGFG010000196.1:0-5329 GCA_041579655.1 Nitriliruptoraceae bacterium | reverse complement strand
TCTGGGTCAGCTGCGTGGGGTCGCGACCGTCGATGATCCGCAGGCCCTGCATGTACCAGGCCTGGGCGACGATGCCGGTGTGGTGCACGTCGAAGTAGTGCGCCGAGCAGAACGCGGCGACGTTGCCCTTGGTCCAGGGGTCGTTGACCTCGGCAGCCTCGGTGGTCCACTTGCCGATCGGGGCGATCGTGCCGCCCTTCTTGCGGTCGAAGGTCGGGTTGGTCGCCTGGTAGCGGTCCGCCTCGAGCTCCTGCACGTGCCACGCCTGCAGACCGCCGCGGGTGGACGAGCAGCGGCCGGTGGCCGACAGGTCCTCCTCGGTGACGAACAGGACCTCGCCGTCACGGACGCCGTCGACGTCGACGTTGCTCCGCGGCTCCACACCGGCGTTCGGGTTCCCGGTGCGGGCGTACGCGTCCACGTCCTCCTTGGCGCGCGAGGTGAACAGCTCCGCGTCGGGGCGCTGGGAGTTGTGGGCGATGTACTTGTTGAACTGGTTGCTCTGCCCGCGGAAGTCCGAGGAGTTGAGCACGGCGGGGTTCTCGGGGTCGGTCACGTCGAAGCCGACGATGCCGCCGGATCCGACCCACCACGCCACGCCGGCGCGGTCGACGTCCCAGTCGTGGCCGGTGCCGCCGGCGAAGGTCGCGTTGCCGAGCAGGAGCGGGTTCTCGTACGTCCTGACGAGTCGGGGCGCCTTGATGTCGGCCATGTCGTAGATGTCGAACTTGCCGCCCGACCCCGCGGTGTACGCGTGGGTGCAGGCGGTGTTCGCGCAGCCCATCGTGTGGGTGCGGGTGGTGGTGTTCACCGTCGCCGCGACCTTCGGCGCGGCCGGGTTGGTCACATCGATCACCACGAAGCGGTTCGTGCCGCGGGTGTTGGTCGCGCCGGCGTCCGGCGAGTAGCCGACGAGGTCGAACCCAGCCATCACGAAGCGCGTGCCGTCGGGCCGAACCCCGAGCTTCACGTTCTCGTTGGAGAAGTGCGGGAACGGGACCTTGCCCAGCGCCTTGGGCAGCGTCGGGTCGGTCACGTCCCAGGTGGTGAAGCCCGACAGCGAGGTCGCGTACATCACGGGCTTGAGCGGGTCGAACGTGACGGCGACGACCGAGGCCTCGGGGAAGGCTCCCACGAGCTCGATGTTGTCGGTCATCAGGACCGGGACAGAGGCACCTGTCGGAGCGAAGGCTGCCGACATGGCGGCGGCGACCGCGACGGCGACGGCCGTCCCGAAGCGAGTGGACCTTAGACGCATGTGGTGTTGCTCCTGGGAGGATCCGGTTCGGATCGGCTAACCCTGTGGATTCGACACGGGGAGTCGCGCGCCCTGTCGCGACGCGGACCGTGGTCGCCCAGCGCTCAGTGACCGGCTCCGAACGCGTAGCGTCCCCGGCATGACGAGCCTCCCGCCGCCGCCGCCAGCACCCGGCCCATCCCTGCCGCGCCCCTCCCGGCGCGTGGTCGGTGACCGTGCGTCGGGACCGATGATCACGATGCTCGTCGGCGCGACGCTCGCGGGCGCGGTCGTGCTCGTCGGGATCGTCGGCGGCTCCTTCGCGTACGCCGGCACCGTCGTCCCGGCGCTGCTCGCCCTGCTGTTCGCAGCGATCCCGCTGCCCGCCCTGGTCGGCGGCGTGCTGCTCATCGACCGGCTGGAGCCCGAGCCGCTGCCCGAGCTGGCGCTGGCGTTCCTGTGGGGCGCCGGCGGCGCGATCATGCTCGCCAGCACGGCCAACGGCTTCGGCTTCACCACGCTGGCCCTGTCCGGGGTGGGCGCGGTGGACTACATGACCGCGACCGTCGTCGCCCCCATCACCGAGGAGGTGCTGAAGGGTGCGCTGCTGCTGCTGTACCTGCGGGTGCGCCGACACCACCTCGACAGCGTCACCGACGGCGTCATGTACGCCGCGCTCGTCGCGCTGGGGTTCGCGGCCACCGAGAACGCGACCTACTACCTCGACGCCGCGCTGACGGACGGGCTCGGTGCGCTCGGCACGGTGTTCGTGCTGCGCGGGCTGATCTCACCGCTCGCGCACCCGATCTTCACGAGCATGACCGGCATCGGCGTCGCGCTGGCGGCAACGCGCCGGGGCCGCGCCTGGGCGCCACCCGTCGGGCTGGTGCTGGCGATGGGGCTGCACGGGCTGTGGAACGGCCTGGTCGGACGCGGCGAGCTGACGGGTCGACCGGACGACTCGTTCACCGGACTGCTGCTGGCGTACGTCGTGCTGTTCGTCGTGCTGATCGGGCTGATCGCCGTGCTCGTCGTCGACCGTCGGCGGCTCGTGGCGCAGCTGCGGACCCACCTCGCCCCGTACGTGCTCAGCGGGATGCTGCGCCCCGACGAGGTCGAGGGGCTCACCACGATGCGCGCGCGCAAGCAGGTCCGTGCCGCGCAGAAGGCCCGCCACGGCGCAGCCGGCGAGCGCGCGGCCCGCCGCTTCCAGCAGGCCGCGACGGACCTCGCGCTGCTGCACCGTCGCGTGGACGCCGACGGTCGCATCCCCGCAGGCGCCGAGACCGAACGGCAGCACCTCGTGACCCAGCTCGCGCTCGCGCGCACCGAGGTCAGCCGCTGACGCCGGCTGTCCCACACGACGAGCGCTGTCCCCTCCAGCGAGCGCGGACGCTCAGCTGGTGGGACAGCGCTCGATCGGTGGGACTGCGCCCGGCCGTCACGCGGCCTTGAGCGCGTTGCTGAGGATGGTGCGGGCGATCACGCGCAGCGCGAGCACCTCGTCGGCGCCCTCGAAGATCGACAGCACGCGGGCGTCGACGAACAGGCGCGACACGGTGTACTCCTCGGCGTAGCCGTAGCCACCGTGCAGCTGCAGCGCCTCGCGGGTGACCCACTCGGCCGTGCGGCACGACAGCTGCTTGACCTCGGACGCCTCGAGCTGGCCCTCGCCGGACGCGATCATCCGGGCGACCTCGTGGGCGAACGCGCGGTTCGCGGCGATGATCGACGCCATGCGTGCGATCTTCACCTTGGACAGCTCGTAGTCGCCGAGCGCCGAGCCGAAGATGGTGCGCTGCGTCACGTACGTGGCCGCCTCCTCCATCGCCGACTGCATCACGCCGAGCGCGCGTGCCGCCGTCTGCAGACGCGCGTTGTCGAACGCCATCATCTGGAGGTAGAACCCGCGGCCCATCCCGGCGTCCATGCCGATCAGGTCGCTGTGGGCGACCCGCCAGTTCTCGATCGAGACCTCGAAGCTGTGCATCCCGCGGTAGCCCAGCGTCGGGATCGCCTTGGCGTCCATCTTCCCGCCCTGGCCATCCTCGTGCGTCCACGCGTGGCCCGGGAACGACGGCTTCTCGACGACGAACAGCGACAGGCCCTTGTGGCCGAGGCTGCGGTCGGGGTCGGTGCGCGCCAGGATCAGCAGGTAGTTCGCCTTGCCGGCGAACGTGCACCACGTCTTGACGCCGTTGAGGATCCAGTCGTCACCGTCGCGCGTCGCGGTCGTCTTCACGCCCGCGACGTCGGAGCCGAAGTCCGGCTCGGTGACCATCACGCCGCACATCTTCTCGCCCGAGGCGATCTGCGGGAGCCAGCGGCCCTTCTGCTCGTCGGTGCCGCCCTTCTCGATCGCCGTGCCGATGATCTCCGGGCGGGTGATCAGCGAGCCGGCGACGCCCAGCGAGCCACGCGACAGCTCCTCGGTGACCAGCACCATGTTCAGCAGGTCGTCGGGGCCACCGGAGGCGTAGCCGCCGTGCTCCTCACCGATGGACAGCGCGAAGCAGCCCATCTCGGCGAGGCCGGTGATGATCTCGTCCGGGATGTCGGCGTCGTTGCGGTGCACGTGCTCCGCGACCGGCATCACCTGCTCCTCCGCGAACTGGCGGAAGGCCTGGCGGACCATCTCCAGCTCCTCGCCGAGGTGCATCGGCAGCGAGGGGTTGGCGATGACGGCGTCGCCGAGCGCGGCGAGGAACGCGGTGTCGCGACCGGCGGAGACGGCCTCGCCGACCTCGTCGGTGAACAGCCCACCGCCGTCGGCGGGGATGCCCCACTCGGCCCAGCGCCCGATGATGCGGGCCGTGAGGTCCGCGTGGACGTCAGCAGCCCACGACAGCGCGAGCTTCGCCTCGAGCTCGCCACCCTCGCCGTAGCTCAGCATCGACTCCGCGGCCCGGACCGACGAGGCGATCGAGGCCATGTCGTACAGCGCGGTCTGGTGCTCGTCCATCAGCTCGACGCTGACACGGCCACCCTTCTCGGTGACGTCGGCGAAGTGCGCCGCGGCGGCGTCGACCGCCGTGCGGAGGGCCGTGGTGATCGTGCGGGCCTGGTCGAGGTGCGACACGCGCGGCCTCCATGGGTCGGGGCGGGGTCGCGCGGCGCGGGAGCAGGCCGACGACGTGTGCAGTGTGGCCGAGGAGGTCCACCACGCGCCAACCGACCTCAGCGTGCTGCGCCGACCCGGGGCGCTCAGGCGAGGCGCAGCCGCTCGGCCGTACGGTGGGCGACGCCCACGATCGCGGGGTCGCCGGCGGCGGTGCCGTCCCCGAGGATCACCGCGCTGATCGCGGCCGCCCAGCCAGTCCCCCGAGCCCACAGCGCGTCGTCGACGCCGCCGTACGCCTCACGGAACGCGTCGTGCCCCTCCTGCGGCAGCGACCACCACGCGGTGGCGATGTCGGTCGCCGGGTCCCCGGCCGCGGTGTCGCCCCAGTCCACGACCGCGTGCAGCGTCCCGTCGCGCACGAGCTGGTTGCCGGGGTGCAGGTCGCCGTGCATCCAGCTGTCGGGGCCCTCGTGGCGGGGAGCGGACAGCCCGGTGTTCCAGCCGCTGCGCAGCGCCGCGATGCCGGCGGGACGCAGCAGCCCTGTCCGCGCGACCCGCTGGAACGCTGCCTCGGTGCGCTCCGCGCGGGCGGCCAGCGGGACCCCGCGGTAGGCGTTGCGCGGCGTGCCCGGCGGCGCGGGCACGTGCAGCGCCCGCAGGAAGCCCCCGAGCGCGGCGCCGTGCTCGTCCGGTGGCGGCGGTGGGTAGGCGAGGTCGGCACGCTCGGCGTCGAACCACGGCACGATCGTCCACGGCCAGGGCCACGCAGCCGTCGGCTCCCCCACGTGGACCGGTGTCGGGACCGGCAGCGGCAGGGCGCCCGCCAGCGCACCGAGCACCGCGACCTCGTTGGCGACCAACGGCACGGCGCTGGCGCGTCGCGGCAGCCGCACCGCGAGCTCGCCCATCACCCAGTGCGCGTTGTCCCAGCCGGTCGGGCCCGGCACCAACGGTCGGTCCGCGTACGCGGGAGCCTGCGCGCGCAGCAGCGAGCGGACGATCGCCTCGTTCGCCTGCGGCGCCGCCGCGCT
>JBFGFG010000195.1:0-5381 GCA_041579655.1 Nitriliruptoraceae bacterium | reverse complement strand
GGTCGGGCCGCACGCGTGGCACGCCACCGGCTGGGCGTGGAAGCGCCGGTCGGCCGGGTCCTCGTACTCGGACCGGCATGCCTCACACAGCGCGAAGCCGGCCATCGTGGTGCTCGGACGGTCGTACGGCAGCGCGGTGATGATCGTGAAGCGCGGACCGCAGTCCGTGCAGGTGATGAACGGGTGGCGGTAGCGCCGGTCGTCGGGGTCACCCATCTCGGCGAGGCAGCCGTCACAGGTGGCGGTGTCCGGCGGTGCGCAGGGCACGGCCGGGCCGGTCGCGGTGCTGGCGGCGATCGTGAACGGGTGCACGCCGTGGGCACCGGTCGGCGGGTGGTCACGACCGCTCACGTCGAGCACCCGGGCGAGCGGGGGCGCCTGCGCCACGAGACCCTCCGTGAACGCCGCGACGTCGCGCGCCGGGCCCTCGACCTCGACGAACACGCCCGCGGCGTCGTTGCCCACGCACCCGGCCAGCCCCAGCGAGGTCGCCAGACGGTGCACGTGCGGTCGGAAACCGACGCCCTGGACGACCCCGGTGACGGTGAGGTGGCGACGGACGTGCACCGCGGTGGTCATCGTGGCCCGCGTCAGGAGCGCAGGTACGCGAGCAGCCGGTCGGTGCCGTGCACACCGCCGGCGCGCAGCCGGCTCAGCGCCCTCGTCTCGAGCTGGCGGATGCGCTCCCGGGTCAGCCCGAGGTCGGACGCCACCGACTCCAGCGTCCGCGGCGCCTGGCCGTCGAGCCCGAAGCGGCAGATCAGGATCATCTGCTCGCGCTCGGGCAGCTCGTCGATCGCGATGCGCAGGTCGTCGGCCATCATCGCGGCCGACGCGGCCTCGGCCGGGCGCTCGCCCTGCTCGTCCTCGATCAGGTCACCCAGCGAGGCGCCCATCTCCTCGCCCACGGGTGCGTCGAGCGACGACAGCGTCTGCGACTGCCGCTGCAGCTCGTGGAGCCGCTCGACCGACGTCCCGATCGCGGCCGCGACCTCCTCGGAGGTGGGCTCGCGGCCCAGCGACTGCAGCAGCGAGCGCTCGGCCCGGCGCGCCTTGCCCAGCAGCTCGACGAGGTGCGACGGGATGCGGATCGTGCGCGACTGCGACGTCAGGCCGCGGCCGATGGTCTGCCGGATCCACCACGTCGCGTAGGTCGAGAACCGGTAGCCCTTCGCCGGGTCGAACTTGTCCACGGCCCGCAGCAGCCCGAGGTTGCCCTCCTGGACGAGGTCCGGGAAGTCGATGCCGGGCGCGCGGTAGCGCTTCGCGACCGACACCACCAGCCGCAGGTTCGTCTCGACCATGCGGTCGTGGGCCGCGTCCCCGGCCCGCACGACGGCGCGCAGCGTGGTGCGCTCCTTCGCCGTCAACGACGCCTCGCCGTCGGCGTCGGCCTCGGCGTCGGCCTCGAGCCGTTCGCGCGCCGCCTGCCCGGCGATGATGCGCTTCCCGAGGTCGACCTCCTCGTCCGCGGTGAGCAGCTCGACACGGCCGATCTCGTCGAGGTACAGCCGGAACAGGTCCTGGTCCGCCAGCCGGTCGGGGCTGGGCAGCGCGCGCGGGACGGGCCGGGCGCCGTTGTCGCTCACGGGCCACCCCCGACCACGAGCGGGCCGGCACGCAGCCTGCGTCGCCGGACCTCGATGTCCTGCAGCTCGCGCAGCAGCTCGACGACGCGGTCGCCGTCGGTGTCGTCGTTCACGGTGCCGAGCTCGGCGCTGAGCACGCGGTGGTGCTCGTCGAGCCGCTCGGCCAGCACGATGCGCAGCTGCTCCGCCATCGCCTCGGCGGAGTCGGCGACCTCGGGCTGCTCGGCGGCGATCTGCTGGATCAGCTGCTGCGTCTCGTCGTCGTCCGCGACGGCGGCCAGCACCTCGCCCAGCGGCACCCCGGCGCCGCCGGCCGCGACCAGCGCGTCGAACACGGCGCGTGCCCGCGGGTGGCTGAAGTCGTCGGGCGTCAGCTCGTACCAGTCGTCCGGCAGCTCCTCGGGCTGCTGCAGGGCGAAGCGCAGCACGGCCCGCTCGCGGGCCGCGCGGGTGCGGGTGAGGTCGGCCCGCACGGCGCGGCCGTGCTGGACGGTGCTCACGTCCCGGGCCACGCCGGTGTGGCTGTCGAGCGCCACGCCCATGCGCTTCGCGGTGGAGGTCACGAACTCGAGCGACACACCCAGCCGGGCCGCGACCTCGCTGCGGGCCCACACGCGCCGGCGGTCGAGGTCGGGCTCGAGACCCAGCAGCTCGACCGCGCTGCGCAGCGCGGCGATGCGGGCCTCCTCGGCGGCAGCGTCCACGCCTTCGACCTCGCCCCTGATCAGGAACTGCACGACGTCGGGCGCCTCGGCGACCCGCTGCTGCATCTCCTCCACGCCCTGCTCACGCACCAGCTCGGCCGGGTCGGCGCCCTCAGGCAGCACCAGCACGCGGACCTGGAAACCGCTGCCCGGACCGGCCTCGGCGTCGACCTCGCGGGCCGCGTCGAACGCCTTGCGAGCCGCCTTCTTGCCGGCGTTGTCGCCGTCGAACGCCAGCACGATGCGGTTGGCGTACTTCGACAGCGTGCGGAAGTGGTCGGGGCCGACCGCGGTCCCACAGGTCGCCACGGCGTTGGAGAAGCCTGCCTGGTGCAGCGCCATCACGTCGGTGTAGCCCTCGCACACCAGCACCTCGGCCGCCGACACCATCGCCGAGCGCGCCTCGTGGATCCCGTACAGCACCCGGGTCTTCTGGTAGAGCCGGTACTCCTCGGAGTTGAGGTACTTCGGCGGCGTGAAGTCGGCGCCGTACTCGATCCCCGGCAGCACGCGGCCCCCGAACCCGATCGGGTCGCCGCGCACGTCGAGGATCGGGAAGATCAGCCGGGCCTTGAACGCGTCGCGCAGCCCGCCACGGTTGTTCGGCTTCGCGAGCCGCACCCCGAGCACGTCCTGCCGGTCGAAGCCGGCCTCCTCGGTGAGGTAGCGGGTCAGCGCGTCCCAGCTGTCGGGGGCGAAGCCGACGTGGAAGCGCTCGGCGTCCTCGCGGCCGAAGCCGCGCGACTTGAGGTACTCGCGGGCGACCGTGCCGCCCTCGGAGAGCAGCTGCTGCTGGAACCACTCCATGCCGGCGCGCGTGACGTCCAGCATCTTCGCCTTCTCGCCCAGCGCCTGGCGCTGGCGGGACGAGAGCTCCTCGTAGCGCAGGGTCACGCCGGTCCGGCGGGCGAGCGACTCGACCGCCTCGACGAAGGTCAGGCCCTCGATCTTGCGCAGGAAGTCGAACAGGTCGCCGCCCTCGGAGCAGCCGAAGCAGTACCAGCGGTTCTCGGCCGCCATGACGTTGAACGACGGCGTCTTCTCGGTGTGGAAGGGGCACAGCCCCTTCCAGTTGCGGCCGGCCCGCTTGAGCTGGGTGTAGTCACCGATCACCACGAGCGCGTCGGCACGCTGCCGCAGCGTGTCGATGTCCTCGTCGTTGATCCGCCCAGCCACGCCGACTCCTGCTCGAGGTCGAGCGTAGCCACGGCCCGCTCACCGCCGGGGGGCCGTGAGCCGGGTGTGGAGGCGGCTTCAGCCCACCAGCAGCGCGTCGTCCCACGCCGGGTCGAGGAAGTGGAGGAACTCGTCGATGCGCTCGACCTCCGGCTCCTCGCCGATCTCGCGCGCGGCGTCCCGCAGAGCGCCCAGGCAGCGCAGCATCCCCCGGTTGGTCGGGTGCTCCCAGCGCAGGAAGCCGGTGCCACCCCAGCCGGCGCCGCGCATCGCGTCCAGACCACGGTGGTAACCGACGCGGGCGTACGCGTAGCGCTCCACCGATCCGGTCGCGAGCACGGCCAGCATCGCCCAGCCCTCGAGGAACGTGGGGTGGTCCGCGACGACCGCCGCGATGGCGGCGAGGTCGGACGGGTCCACCTCGGCGAGCCGCTGCAGCGCGTCGGAGTCGGCGGGCGCGAGCCGGACGTCGGGGCGGTCAGCGCGGGGTAGCTCGGCCATGGGGTGCTCCGGTGTGGTGTTCGACGGTTGGTGGAAGGAAACGTGGGCGGTTCGGGCGATAAGGACGGTACTCAACGGCTGCGGTCCCTCTGCAGCGCGCACAGCGGGCCGCGCGAGCGCACGACCATCTACCGTGCCGACGTCATCCCTCCCTCGACCACAGGCAGTCCGCGTGGAGCCAGTCCGCTACGAGGTCGACGTCGCGCAGCGGCTCCAGCACCTCGTGCAGGTGCGGGTCACCGTGCCCGCCGACCTCTGCCCCGGCGCCGTGCTGAGCGTCCCGACGTGGACGCCCGGCAGCTACGTCGAGCGCGACTACGTCCACCACGTCCAGGACATCAGCGCCACGGACGCCGACGGCGCGCAGGTCGAGCTGCTGCCGGAGGGCCGCAGCGCCTGGGCGTTCCCCGACGACGTGCACGGCCCGGTCACCGTCGAGGTCGAGTGGTACGCCAACGACCTCACCGTGCGCACCAACCACGTCGATGACCACCACGCGCTGATCATCCCGCCGGCCACGTTCCCGTACGTGCGTGGCGCCGAGCACCGTCCGTGCGAGGTGACGATCACGCCCACGCCGGGCCACCGCGTGTGGAGCCTGCTGCCGAGCACCGACGGACACGTCGACGGCCGCGACGCGACCACCACCTTCGTCGCCGACGACGTGCTGCACCTGATCGACAGCGCGTTCGAGGTCGGCGACCTGCCGTCGCGCAGCTTCGACGTGGACGGTGTCCCCCACCGCTGGGTGCATGCCAGCCACGCCGGCACGGTCGACCTCGACCGCATCGAGGCGGACGTCACCGCGATCAGCCGCGCCGCGCGTGCCGTGTTCGACGACGAGCTCCCGATCGACAGCTACACCTTCCTGTGCGTGGGAGCCGACGCGGCTGCCGGTGGCGGCGGGCTCGAGCACCGCGACGGCTCGGTGCTGATGCTGCCGGTGCTCACCGACGCGACCGACGACGGGATCGCCCGCACCAGGTCGCTGATCGCGCACGAGTACCTGCACCTGTGGAACGTCAAGCGCCTCGTGCCGGCCGAGCTCGTGGAGCTGACCTTCGACCGACCGACGCACACCACCGGGCTGTGGGTCGCCGAGGGCTGGACCGCGTACTACGACGACCTGCTGCCGACGCGTGCCGGGCTCAGCGACGCGCGCCGCTACGTCGACCGCCTGCGCGACGACCTGCGCTGGGTGCAGGCGAGCCCCGGCGCCCGGCGTCAGTCCGTGACCCAGGCGTCCTGGCACGCGTGGACCGGGCTGTACGTGCGCGACGAGAACTCGGTCAACAGCGGCACGAGCTACTACACCCACGGCGCCGTGCTCGCGGCCTGCCTCGACCTGCTGATCCGCGCCGAGGCGTCCGACGGCGACGGCCTCGACGAGGCGTTCCGCCTGCTGTGGCGC
>JBFGFG010000194.1:0-5383 GCA_041579655.1 Nitriliruptoraceae bacterium | reverse complement strand
CTGCTCGGTCAGTGCGCGCCGCGCCTCGACGCCGGACGTGAGCGTCGTCAGCTGCGACACCAACGCGGTCCGGGCCGCGACACGTTCGCGCGCACGCTCGAGCTCGCCCTCGGCCGTCGTGACGCCCTGCGTCGCCAACGCCAGCGCGGACTTCATCGACGCCAGGCCGAGCACGAGCTCGGCCGTCTCCTTCGCCCGCAGCTCGAGCTCGCCGAGCCCGCCGCGCCAGCCGCGCAGCTGCGCCACGAGCCGGTCGTGCTCGGCCGTCGCGTCCGCGGCGGCGGCCAGCTCGGCCGTGGCCTGCGCGAGCTGCGACGACGCCGTGACCACCGCGTCGTCGGCGTCGGTCAGGACCTTCTTCGGCTTGCCCGTGTCCGTCCAGAACTCGCCGAACGCCTCCTCGACGCGGGTGATCAGGCTGCCGTCGTCGCGCAGGGTGCTGCCGCCCTCGTTCGCTGCGTCCAGCGCCGCGGCGAGCGCCCCTGAGGCGGCGAGGTCGGCCTGACCCACGTCGTGGCGCTGCTGCACGCGCAGCGCGGACCACAGCTGCTCGTCGACGGTCTCGTCGAGGATCTGCGACATGCGCTCGTGCGCCTGGTCGCCGGTGAGGGACTCGGGGCGCGGCGTGTGGACGGTCAGCACCGTCTCGCGACGTTTCGCCGTGCGGCCGAACACCTTGCGGTAGGTGACCTTGTACGGCCCGGTGGTGCAGGAGAGCTCGATGGTCGGGTCGGCGTCGTTGTGCACCGGCCGGATGGAGCGGATCGAGGACTTGTTGGCGGAGTCCTTCTCCTCCAGCAGCAGCTGCAGCGCCTCGGCGACGGTGGACTTGCCCGCCTCGTTCGGACCGACGATCACCGTCACGCCGTCGCCGAACTCGTAGGTGCGGTCCGCGACGCCGCGCACGTCCGTCAGGCGGATGTGGTGGATCCTCACGCCACCACCTCCTGGGCGATCCGGAACAGCTGGGCCAGGGCCTCGGTGGCCATCGGCGACCCGTCCTCCCGCAGCTCGTCGAGGGCGTGCTTGGCGTAGCCCCGCAGGTCGAGCAGCGCGAGGTCCTCCTCGTCCGGCTCGATCAGGAGATGGTCGTGTCGCTCGGGCAGGTCGAGCGAGGCCAGCGCGTGCTCGTGCGAGGCCAGCACGTGGTCGAGCCGTGCGCGCGTCGCCAGCGACACCACCCCAGAGAGCTTGCAGCGCAGGATGGTGCGGGCCTTGTCGTCGACCGCGGTGATCGCCGCGTCGAGCCGCTCGACCGAGGCGGCGTCGCGCAGCTCCTCGTCGAGCAGCACGAAGCGCCACGCGCCGACGGGCAGCGGGGTGACCTCGCACGGGCCGCCGGGGGAGAGCTCGACCAGCAGCACGTTGCCGGCGTCCGTCTCGCGGAACGCGGTCGGCTCGGGAGCGCCCGAGTACCAGAGGCGGTCGTGGCCCGGCACGGACCAGGTCGAGTGACGGTCGCCCAGCGCGACGAAGTCGATGCGGCCGTCGTCGAGCGCCTCCTGGAGGTCGGCAGCCTGGATCGTGGACATCGACTCGCGGTCGGGGGCCACGCCCGCGTCCACCGCCCCGTGGGCCACCAGCACGCGCACGGCACCGGAGGGGGCGGGCATCAGCTCGGCCACGGCGTCGCCGGCGAGGTCGCTGGTGGGCGCCTTGGAGTGCCACGGGGCGCCGACCACCTCGGCGTCCACGCCGGGGACCTGGCGCGGCATCGTGTCGTCCAGCACCACCACGTGCGGCGGGACGGCGCGCGTGAACACGGGGGAGCGGAACACCGAGGCGCCGTCGAGCGGGTCGTGGTTGCCCGGCAGCAGGTAGACCGGGACCTCGATCGCGCGCAGCGCCTCACACGTGCGCTCGATGGTGCGCGGGTCCACCTGGTTGGTCTCGAACACGTCACCGGAGACCACGACGAAGGACGCGCCGTGCTCGGCGGCGGCGGCGCCGATGCGACGGATGACGTCGATGCGGTCGTGCTGGAACCGCGGCAGGGCGTCACGCGGGTCGAGGTACGAGCGGCCCATGCCGAGCTGCCAGTCAGCGGTGTGGATGAAGCGGACCACGCGGTGCTCTCCTCGGTCGCGGGGGGTGCATGTCCCATGGTGCCCGCGGGTGTGACATCGACCGCGTAGCGTCTGCACGAGCCCTGTGGAGGACGACCGTGACCGACGCCGCCGACCGCCTCGATCCGCACCAGTGGGTACGCACGCTGGCGACCGCGCTGGACGTGCCCACGCCCACCCAGGCCGAGGTCGACGACCTGCTCGCGCTGGCGGGGAGCGCGGCCCATGCGGCCGAGCGCTGGGTCGCGCCGGTGTCGACCTGGCTGGTCTCGCAGGCCGGTCTCACGCCAGCGGACGCGCGTGCGCTCGTCGAGCGCCTCGCCGACGCCGCGGCCGGGCCGCGCTCATGACTCGCCACGTCGTCACCGGACCCGTCGAGCTCGACCACGAGCTGCACGGCGACCCCGAGGCGCCGGCGATGGTGCTGATCGCTGGGCTCGGTGCGCACCGCAGCTGGTGGCCGCCGGCGCTCGTGGAACGGCTGGCGACCGAGCACCGCGTGATCCTGATGGACAACCGGGACGTCGGGCGCTCGCCGTGGCTCGACCACCTCGGTCTCGCCGGCGCGGCGCTGGAGGCCTGGGCTCGCGGCGAGCCGCCCCCGCCGCCGTACAGCCTGCACGACATGGCCTCCGACGTCGTGCAGCTGCTCGACCGGCTCGAGGTCGAGCGCGCGCACGTCGTGGGTGCCTCGCTCGGCGGGATGATCGCCCAGCACCTCGCGTTCTCGTGGCCGCAGCGCACCACGACGCTCACCTCGATCATGTCCACCACGGGTGGGGCCGGGCTCCCGCCGGGCCAGCCCGAGGTGCTCGCTGCGCTGACCGCGCCGACCCCGATGCACAGCGAGGAGGCGTTCGTCGCTGCCGGTGTCGCGGGCGCGAGGCTCAGCAGCAGCTCGCCGCACTTCGACGAGCAGGACGCGATCCGTCGCAACCGGGCGTACTGGGCCCACGGTGTGAACCCGGCCGGCAGCGGCCGGCAGCTGCTCGCGGTGCTCGCCGACGGGGACCGCACGCAGCGGCTGGCGACGGTCACGGCGCCGACGCTGGTGCTCCACGGCACCCTCGACCCGATGATCCACGTCGAGGCCGGTCGTGCCACGGCGGACGCCGTTCCCGGGGCGAGCTTCGTGCCGCTCACGGACGTCGGACACGAGCTCCCGCGTGCCGTGCACGACGACGTCGCGACCACGCTGCATGCGCACACGGCCACTGTCCGCTGACGGCACACGTGCTGTCGAGCGGATGCCGCGGCCCGTATCCTGCGCCCATGAACCTCTCCCGATTCACCCCCGAGGTGTCCGGCACGCCGGAGATGGCTCGACCCCATCGGTGGCCCACCTGGTGGTGGTCGCGGCTCGAGCTCTCGCCGAACACGCACCGGTCCTTCTCGCACCAGGCCCCCCTGACCCGGGGCTGGCTGCATCGCGCCGCCGCGCTGGTGTGGCCGCTGATGGTGCTGCGGCTGATGTTCCTGGCCGAGCCCGGTCTCGCGCGGCTGAGCGCGCTCGCCTTCGGCCTCTCGATGCAGGCGATGTTCACCGCCAGCGCCGTGACGCACCTCAAGCGCTGGCCGGTGTGGACCACCGAGGTGCTGTTCCGGTTCGACCACACCGGCATCTTCCTCGCCATCGGCGGCTCGACCACGCCGCTGGCGCTGCTGGCGCTGTCGGGTTGGCAGCAGGGCGCCGTGCTGCTGCTGGCCTGGTCGGCCACGCTGATGGGCATCGCCGTGGCGCTGTGGCCCAGGCAGACGCCGGTCGGCTTCGGCAACACCGCGTTCATCAGCGCCGGGCTGCTGATCCTGCCGTTCCTGCCGGCGGCGATGGTGCGCATCGGCACCGGCGGCGTCGCGCTGCTGCTGTCGGGCGGCGCGACCTACGTCGTCGGCGCGATCCTGCTGGCGTTCCAGCGCCCGCGCGCCAACCCGCGGATCTTCGGCTACCACGAGGTCTGGCACCTGATGGTGGTGCTCGGCGTGCTGCAGCACTACATCATGATCGAGCGCTACTTCCTGCCGCTGGCCACCACCGCCGGCTGACGGCCGCGACCGCGAACGTTCACGCCGCGACCGGCTCGCGGCTGAGTCGCGCGACGGCGAGCTCCGCGAGCATCCCGAGGTCCGCGAGCTCGCGCTGCGCGAAGCGGGGGCCGTACGGGCGGCACACCAGCAGCGCCTCCAGCGACGAGCGCAGCGGTGCGGCCGCGAGCTCCAGCGGCTCGCCGGCGCGCAGCCACGACGTCGGCGTCCACGGTCCCTGGGCGACCCGGCGCACGTCGCGCAGCGGCAGCCACGGCGTGGGCATGTCCACGAACGACGGTGCACCCGCGCTGGCGGCGACGAGCTCGGGCTGCGGGGAGCGCTGGGCGACGACCGCCGCCCAGGTCCCCTCGAACGTCACCACAGCCCCGTCCACGAGCGTGCGCAGCAGGTCGTCGTGGTCCGCGCGTCCGATGCGCACGGCCAGCCCCAGCGGAGGCAGCCCCGCGTGGCGTCGTGTCGAGCGCAGCGACTCGACCTGCGCCCCGTCGATGCGGTCGATCACCGCGCGGACCTCGTCGCCGGTCGAGCCCGGGGCCTGCACCACGAGCTGGTCCACGACGTGCTCGATGCTGCGCTCCAGCACGTCGAGCTCGACGATGTTGGCGCCGATGCTGCCGAGCGCGGTGGCGATCGCGGCGAGCGCGCCCGGCCGGTCGGAGACGCTGACGCGGATGGTGAAGGTCACGGGTGCACCGATGGCCGGGGGTTGTCCGCCACCGAAGGTGGGCTGCGGCTGTGTCGGGACCGTTACGGGCGTGTCAGCGTCCTGTTGAGAGCTGCGTAGCCTCGCCGCGTCGGTCGTGGACGCCGACGCCCAGGAGATGGCGTGCAGCCGGTCGTCGTGGTGCTGGTGGTGGTCGCCTCCGTGGCGATCGCCGAGCTCGTCGCGTCGCTGACGGCCCGCGCGGTGGGGGACGACACGGCGACGCTGGCCGGACGGTTGCTGGCCGTGCATCGCATGCTCGACCTGCTCGGCGGGGTGCTGGTGCCGAGCTTGCTCGCGCTGGTGCTGGGGCCGCAGGGCGTCGCGCTGGGCTGGGGCACCGGCGTGCCGAACCGGCTGGCGCGTCTGCCGCGTCGACGTCAGCTGCTGGCGGCGCTCGCCGCGCCGCTGACCCACCTGGCGATCGCGGGCGCCGTCGCGCCGTTCCGAGGTGTCGGCGTGGAGATCTGCACTGTCGCGCTGCAGGTGAACCTCGTGTGCGCGGTGTTCCTGCTGCTGCCGGCCCCGCCGCTGCCCGGCGGCGCGCTCGTGGGGCTGCTGCTGCGCG
>JBFGFG010000193.1:0-5387 GCA_041579655.1 Nitriliruptoraceae bacterium | reverse complement strand
TCACCCCCACCGGCGCCCAGATGACGGCGCTGTCCGAGATCGCCGTGGACCTTGCCGGACCAGCACCGATGCACCGGCTGCTCCAGGGCGACGTGGGCTCCGGCAAGACCGTGGTCGCGACCTGGACGATGCTCAACGCCGTCGACCACGGCCGGCAGGCGGCGATGCTGGTGCCGACCGAGGTGCTCGCCGAGCAGCACCTGCAGACGCTGCTGGCGCAGCTGGAGCCGCTCGGCGTGAACATGATGGACGGTCCGCGGGTCGAGCTGCTGACCGGCTCGACCACCGGGACCGAGCAGCGGCGCATCCTGTCGGGGTTGCTGACCGGCGAGGTCGACATCCTCGTGGGCACCCACGCGCTGCTGGAGGAGCACGTGCGCTTCGCCGACCTCGGCGTGGTCGTCATCGACGAGCAGCACCGGTTCGGCGTCGACCAACGCGTCACGATCAAGGACAAGCGAGCCGACGTGCCGGGTCCACGCTCGGCCGTTGACGTGCTGGTGATGACCGCGACGCCGATCCCGCGCTCGCTCGCGCTGACGGTGTACGGCGACCTGGAGGTGACGGTGCTCGACGAGCTGCCACCCGGCCGCAGCCCGGTCGTGACACAGCTGATCACGCCGGAGGAGGCCCACCGTCGGACGCGGCTGGAGGCCTTCGTGCGGCAGCGGGCCGCGGAGGGCGAGCAGACCTACTGGGTCTGCCCGCTGGTGGAGCCGTCCGAGGCGGTCGGTGGCACCGCCGCCACCGAGGCTTTCGTGCGGCTGCGTGACGAGGTGTTCCCCGAGCTCTCGGTCGGGCTCGTCCACGGCCAGATGCCCTCGTCCGAGAAGGACGACGTGATGAGGCTGTTCCGCACGGGCGAGATCGACGTGCTCGTGGCCACGACCGTGATCGAGGTCGGCGTGGACGTGAGCAGCGCCACCATCATGGTGATCGAGGACGCCGAGCGCTTCGGCGTGAGCCAGCTCCATCAGCTGCGCGGGCGCGTCGGGCGTGGCGGGGACCAGTCGTACTGCGTGCTGTTCGCCGGCTGGTCAGGCACGCCGAAGCAGCCGCCCGGGCTCAACGACGAGCAGCTGGCCCGCCTCGAGGCCGTCGCGCGCACCACGGACGGCTTCGAGCTCGCGGAGCACGACCTCGAGGTGCGCGGCGCCGGGACGCTGTTCGGCACGGCCCAGTCGGGCGTGCAGGACCTGCGGCTGGCGACCCTGGCCGACCAGGACCTGATCGCCGCGAGCCGGCTCGCCGCGATGCTGACGATCGAGGCCGACCCTGATCTGGGGGCGCACCCGGCGCTGCGGGCGCAGGTCCGACGCCGTCACCGCGGGCTCGAGCAGTTCGCCGCGCTCGCGACCGGGTGACCGCTGAGGGTGACCGACCTCAAGGTGGATGCACCGAGGCCGACGACCAGTGCATGGAGCTGACCCGGCGGCCGAAGGTCGCGATGCGCGGGGCCCTCATCGCCGCGGCGGTGACGGGTGTGATCGCGGGCGTCTCGGCACCGGGCGAGGACCTGGTGCTGCGCGGCTGCGTCGGGGTCATCGTCGGCGTGCTGATGCTCGCGGTGGCGCCCCGACGGCCGGAGAGCAGCACCGCGTGGCGGGTTGTCGGCGCCGGCGACATCCTGCTCGGCGTGGGGTGGTTCGCGCGTGCGGCCGCCGTCTCCGCCGACGCGTTCTTCGTCGCGGACCTCGTCGTCGCGGCCGGGTTCACCGTGTGGGCCGTCGGCTTCATGGTCGGCGTGCCACGACCGCGGTCCTGGGCCGAGAACCTCGACGGCTCGTTGCTGGCGCTGGCCGTCACGCTCACGGTCGGACTCGTCGCGATCCCACGCATCAGGCCGGACGCCGGCTGGCACGAGGCGGTGGTGGGCGTGGGGATGATGCTGGCCGCCCTGCTCGGTCCCGGGGTCGTGGCCTCGGTGATGGCGTCGGGGCGGATCCGCCCCGGGCCCTACTTCCCTGCGGCGGTCACGGCGAGCGCGATGCTGACGCTGGCCGGGCTGCTCACTGCGGCGGCGCGCACGGCCGGGCTGCCCTTGACCCCGCTGGGACGGGTGCTGTGGGTCGCGGGCCCGCTCGTGGCCGCCAGCTGCGTGCTCGCCCCCGGTGCGATCCACCTCACGCCGCAGGGCCTCCCCACACCGCGGCTGACGATGCGACGCGTCATCAGCCTCACCGGCGTCGCGATGGTCCCGGTGCTCGTCTCGGTGCTCGACCCGGTCGCCGCCACCACACCGGCCATCACCGCGGCGATGCTGTGCCTGCTGCTGCTCGTGGTGCGCATCGGCCTGTCGCTGCGGCACGACATCATGGACGTGCAGCACGCCGCCGACGTGCGCTTCTCGAAGCTCGTCGAGCACGCCGCGGAGGTGCTGGCGCTGGTGCGGCCGGACGGGCAGCTGATCTACGTCTCGGAGCCGGCCACGACCCACTTCGGGCTGCGGCCGGACGAGCTCGTCGGTGGCCCGATCTCGCAGCTGCTGGTTGCCGACGACGCCGGCGCGTGGCAGCACGCGCTGGACCGTGCGGCGCGTGCCCCCGGCATCCCGGTGCGCGCGCGGGTGCGCATGGTCGACGGGGCCGGCGTTGAGCGGCACGTCGAGTGCACCGTGGTGGACCTCTGTCACCTCGCCGACGTGGGCGCGATCTCGCTGACGATCAACGACATCACCGACCGCGTGCAGCTCGAGACCGAGCTGGTGCGGCAGGCCCGCATCGACGACCTCACGGGGCTGTTCAACCGCCACGTGCTCGCTGACCGGGTCGAGCACGTGCTGACGCAGCGCAACAACAGCTGCGCGCTGGTCTACCTCGACATCAACGAGTTCAAGCTGATCAACGACGGCTACGGGCACGCCGCGGGCGACGCGGTGCTGGCGGCCGTCGGCGAACGGGTGCAGACCGCCATGCGGACCTCCGACAGCGCTGCTCGCCTCGGCGGTGACGAGTTCGCCGTGCTGCTGGAGGACCTCGGGGCCTCCCCGCTCGGCGGTGTGCTGCAGGTGGCAGCACGCATCCACGAGGCCTGCGCCGAGCCCGTGCTCATCGCGCCGGACGAGTTCGTGCGGGTCCGGGTCGCCGTGGGCGTCGCGATGGCTGAGCCGGGCTGGACCGGCACCGAGATGTTCGCGGCCGCGGACGCCGCGATGTACACCGCCAAGCGTGAGCACCGCGGCACCGTGGTGTTCGAGCAGCGGATGTTGGTGCCGTCCAAGTCGCGGCTCCAGCTGCGGCACGACCTCGAGGCCGCGATCGAGCAGCGCGCTTTCGAGATGCACTACCAGCCGATCGTGGAGCTCGACGACCTGCGCATGACCGGGGTCGAGGCGCTGCTGCGGTGGACGCACCCGACGCTCGGCAAGGTGGCGCCGGACCGCATCATCGACCAGGCCGACGCCGCTGGGCTGACCTCGGCCCTGACCGACGCCATCCTCGAGCGGGTCGGCGCGGACCTGCGCATGTGGCGCGACGCCGTCGAGCGGCCGCTCGGGATGGCGCTGAACCTCTCCGCGCAGCAGCTGATGCACGTGCGGCCCGCCGACGTGCTGCTGCAGCTCGGCGGGCGCACGGCCCACCCGTCCTCGCTGACGATCGAGGTCACGGAGACCTCGCTGCTCGGTGACGTGACCGCCGCGGCGCGGGTGCTGAGCGCGTTCCGGCGCGCCGGCTGCCACGTGGCGGTCGACGACTTCGGGACCGGGTACGCGTCGATCGGCTACCTGCGCCGGCTGCCGGTGGACCGGCTCAAGATCGACCGCGAGTTCATCGACGACCTCGCGCCCGAGGGTGCTGGCGAGTCGTTCGCGGCCGTCATCCAGTGGCTCGCCAGCGCGCTGGGGCTGCTCACGGTGGCCGAGGGTGTCGAGACCGAGGAGCACCTCGCCGCGGTGCGGGCGATCGGGTGCAGGTTCGGTCAGGGCTACCTGTTCGGCAAGCCGATGGAGATGCAGCGGCTCATCGCGAGCGAGCTCGAGCGCACGGCAGACCTCGCCGTGGTCACGCCCGTCGCGCAACCGTGACCGCCGCCGCCACGAGCGGCAGCTGCAGCGGTAGCCGGGCGATGGCAGCGGCACGGCTGGAGAGCAGCCCCGGGGCTGCCTCGTAGCCGCCGCGCAGCACCGCGTCGATGTTCGCCGGGAACACCGCGACGAAGGTCGCGGCGGCCAGCCACCCTCCGATGCCGGCGGTGCGGCGTCGGCTCAGCAGCGCCGCCGAGAGGCCCTCCGCGACGGTCGCAGCGCCGTGCAGCAGCTCGCGGTCGCCGGGGAGCCACGTCGGCACCATCTCGACGAAGGGCTCCGGACGCAGCACGTGCAGCAGCGTCATGCCACCGAGGCCGACGGCCAGACAGATGCGCAGCCGGTCGACCGTGCGGGGCGTCATCGGGGGTCCATCGTGGGTCCGTGGAGGTGAGGTACGGGCGTTCGGTGCCGACGCGGTCGCGGACGCGCTGTCACCCGGCCGTTCGGCCACCGACTTTATTCCACCTCGCTCCTGCCGATGTGATGAGCATGGTCTCCACTCGTCGCTCGCCTGCCACGTTGCTCGCCCTGCTGCTCGTCATCGCAGCGGCGGCCGCAGCGATCGTCGTGCCGGGCGCCCGAGGACTGCAGCTGCTGGGGCTGGTCTGGTTCGCCGCCGCCGTGCTGAAGCTGATCGGTGTCCGGGCGCGTCGTGAGCCGGCGCGGACCTGGGTCGCCCTCGCTGCGGGCAACTGCATGATCGGTGCCGGATGGGTCCTCCAAGCGGCCGTCAGCGTGCCAACCGCCTTCGGGGGCACGCCGCAGCTGCTGCTTGCGGGCGGTCTGGCCATGATCGCGTGGGGCACGGTGCTCGGCGCCCCGGGGGACCGCAGCCGGACGGCCGTGCTCGATGGCCTGCTCGCTGCCCTGGCGCTGACGCTGGCCGTCGCGACGCTGTGGATGGCGCTGCACGGCGCAGGCCTCGACACCGGCGCCCTGTCGTCGGCGTTCCTGATGACTTGGGGCGCGCTGGCGACGCCCTGTGTGATGACGGCGATGCTCGCCTCCGGCCACGTGCGACGCTCGACGATGGCGACACCGGCGATGCTCAGCAGCGCGCTGCTGCTGGCCGCCACGCTCCTCACCTCGTTCTCCGGCGTGGCTGGCAGCGCCGGCGGCAGGCCGGAGGCGGTGCTGTGGGTGCTCGCACCGATCCTGGTGTCGCTCATCATCGTGTCGGGGCTGCCGGTCTACATCCCGCGAGCTCCCGACCACCGTCCGGGCGCGATGACCACGCCGAGGCTCGTGACCCTGACGGTGCTGTGCGTCGGCCCGGTCGCCGTCGCCGCGGTGCTCGGGACCGAGGAGATGCTGGTGCTCGCGCTGAGCTCCTCGCTGATGGCAGCGCTGCTGCTGGTCG
>JBFGFG010000192.1:0-5420 GCA_041579655.1 Nitriliruptoraceae bacterium | reverse complement strand
CGAGGAGGCCGCGACCGCATGAAGCCCTCGACCCCACCGTCCGGCACCACGCCGGACGACGCCGAGCTGCTGTCGCGTGCCCGTGCGGCACGCTCCCGCGCCTACGCCCCGTACTCCGGCTTCCGCGTCGGGGCGGCCGTGCTGACCGACGACGGCCGCGTCTTCGAGGGCGCGAACGTCGAGAACGCCGCGTACCCGCTGTCGGGCTGCGCCGAGCAGACCGCGATCCGCACGATGGTCGCCACCGGCGACCGCGGGCCGATCCTCGCGGTGGCGGTCGTCGGCGACGGCGACGACGCCTGCACCCCCTGCGGCGGCTGCCGGCAGGTCATCTTCGAGTTCGGGCCAACGGCCGTCGTGCTCGCTTCGGGCGACGGCGGACGACCGCTGCGCGCCACCATCACCGAGCTGCTGCCCCACGCCTTCGGGCCGCGGCGGCTCGGCACCGGCGTCAGGGATGCCCTGTGAGTGAACCTCTCGACCTCGAAAGCCTGCTGGCTGACCTCAACGACCCGACGCCCGAGGGCTTCCGGTCGGGGATGATCGCGCTCGCGGGTCGCCCGAACGTGGGCAAGTCGACGCTGCTCAACGCGATGGTGGGAGAGAAGGTCGCCATCGTCACCGACGTGCCGGGCACCACCCGCAACGCGATCCGTGGTGTGGTCGAGCGACCCAACGCGCAGCTGGTGTTCCTCGACACGCCCGGCGTGATGAAGCCACGCACCCTGCTGTCGAAGCGCCTCAACGAGATGGTCGAGAAGACCTGGCGCGGCGTGGACCTGGTGTGCTTCATGATCGACGCGTCCGGCGACGGGCTCGGCAGCGGCGACCAGTTCCTCGCCGAGCGCATCGCGGCCTCCGGCACGCCGGTGATCGCGATCGCCAACAAGGAAGACCTGGTCAAGGACAAGCACAAGCTGCTGCCGCAGCTGACCGAGCTGGTCGCGATGCTCAAGCCGCTGGAGGTCATCCCGACCGCCGCCGCGACCGGCTTCAACGTCGAGCACCTCATGGACGTGCTGGTCAGCCACATGCCGGAGGGGCCGCGCCTGCTGCCCAAGGGCACCGTCACCGACCAGGCCGAGTCACACATCGTCGGCGAGCTGGTGCGCGAGCAGTTCATCACGCGCATGAAGCAGGAGCTGCCGCACTCGATCGCCGTGGTGGTCGAGGGCATCCGCCCGCGCGAGGACGGCAAGATCGAGGTCGAGGTGATCGTCCACGTCGAGCGCGACAGCCAGAAGGGCATCGTGATCGGCAAGGGTGGGCGCACCATCAAGGAGGCCGGCATGGCGGCCCGCGAGCAGATCGAGCTGCTGCTCGGCGCGCCGGTGCACCTCGACACGCGCGTGAAGGTCACCAAGGACTGGCAGCGCGACCCCAAGGCCCTCGGCCGCTTCGGCTACTGACGTTGCGCCTACGCGCGTCAGTGACCGGCTGAGGCTCCGGCACCGCGGCTCTTCGTGATCAGCTGCTGGATCGCCACCAGCGGTGCGCCGACGGCGAGGCCGAGCACGGCCGAACCGGCGGTGTTGGTGAGCCAGCCGAGGAAGCCGCCAGCGGCGCCGGTGGCGCCCGCCACGACCTCCTCGAGGTGGTGGACGGTGTCGTACGGCCAGTCGACGCCGAACTCGTGCAGCCCGACGAGCCAGATGTGCCCGCCGACCCACAGCATCGCGGCGGTCCCGACCACGGCCATCACCGTCAGCAGCTTCGGCATGCCGGCGACCAGCGCCCGGCCCAGCGATGCTCGGCGGCCACCGTCCTGCACCAGGCGCAGGCCGGCGTCGTCCATCTTCACGATGATCGCGACCGAGCCGTACACGATCACGGTGATGATCACCGCCACGATCGCGAGGATGATCGCGAGGCTGACCAGCGGCTCGGACTCGACCTCGCCCACCGCGATCACCATGATCTCGGCCGACAGGATGAGGTCGGTGCGGATCGCGCCGGCGACGATGGTGTCCTCGGACTTCGGGGCCCCGCCCTCGTCCTCGTGCTCGCCATGGCCCGTCAGCTTCGCGTGGATCTTGTGCACACCCTCGAAGCAGAGGTAGCCGCCACCGAGCATGAGCAGCGGCGTCAGCAGGAACGGTGCGAGCTGGCTGAGCAGCAGCAGCACCGGCAGCACGAAGAAGAACTTGTTCCTGATCGAGCCCTTGGCGATGCGCTTGATGATCGGCAGCTCGCGTGCGGCCGCGAGGCCCTGGACGTACTGCGGCGTCACCGCGGCGTCGTCGATCAGCACGCCGGCCGCCTTGGACGTGGCCTTGCCGGCGGCGATGCCGATGTCGTCGATCGAGGTGGCCGCCAGCTTCGCCATCGCCGCGACATCGTCGAGCAGCGCGAACAGCCCGCCCGCCATCAGCGGCCCCCGTCGTGGGACAGGGCGCGGGCCGGGTTCGTGCAGGGTGCGGACATCAGGGCGCTCCATGGGGTGCTGGCGGGTCGGAGCGTAGGCCCCGAGCGTGCCGGTACCGTCCCTGTCACCACACGGGGAGTCCGGGCAGCCGGGCTGAGAGGGTGGCCGGACGCTCGTCGTCGGCGCCACCGACCCGGATCCACGCGGACGCGTGCGGTCACACCTGATCTGGGTCATGCCAGCGGAGGGAGTGGGATGCGACAGGTCACGTGGGTCGTCGTC
This sequence comes from Nitriliruptoraceae bacterium, assembly GCA_041579655.1. Lineage (GTDB taxonomy): Bacteria > Actinomycetota > Nitriliruptoria > Nitriliruptorales > Nitriliruptoraceae > JBFGFG01. The sequence continues at coordinate 2,773 of JBFGFG010000192.1, read as the reverse complement.
GACGACCATGGCAGCGACGCCGAGGCGTCGGGCCTGCCCGTGCCCGATCGCGTCGTGTGCGCCGACTCCGGCGTCCGTCACGCGCTCGAGCTGGGCCTGCACGTGGACGTGGTGGTCGGTGACCTCGACTCCGTGACCGCGGCGGACCTCGCTGCGGTGGTGGCCGCTGGCGCCGAGGTCGAGTCCTACGACCCGGACAAGGACGCCACCGACCTGGCCCTCTCGCTGCGCCGCGCCGCTGCCGACGCGGCCCCGGGCGATCTCGTGGTCGTGCTCGCCGGCGCGGGCGGTCGCCTGGACCACGCGCTGGCCAACGTGCATGCGGTGGCCGACCCGGCGCTCGCGCACGTGCGCGTGCACGCCCGCATCGGCGTCGCTGACGTGCACGTCGTGCGCGACTCGGCCGAGCTCGAGCTCCCCCTGGGGGCGACCGTGACGCTGCTGCCCTCCGGCGGCGCCGCCGCGGGCGTCACCACCGACGGCCTGCGCTACCCGCTCGTGGACGAGGCCCTGCCGGCCTGGTCCACGCGTGGCATCTCCAACGTCGTGACCGGGTCCCCGGTCCGCATCACGCTGAGCGACGGCTGCCTGCTGGCCGTCGTGCCGCTCCCACGCAAGGACGAACGATGAACGCCCGCTCGCTGTGCACCGCCGCAGCTCTCGCCCTCACCGCCATGACGCTCGCCGCGTGCGGCGATGGTGGCGAGGCCACCACCGACACCGCGTACTCGCCGGAGTCCCCGGTCACGGTGACGCTGCTGAGCCACGACAGCTTCGTGATCTCCGAGGAGGTGCTCGCGTCGCTGGCCGCCGAGGGCATCGAGGTCGCGCTGCTGCCCGGCGGCGACGCTGGCGCGGTGGTGAACCAGGCGATCCTGACCAAGGACAACCCGCAGGCCGACGTGCTGTTCGGCATCGACTCGACGCTGCTCACGCGGGGTCTGGACGCCGGTCTGTTCCAGCCGTACGAGGCCGCGGCGCTGGACGCCATCGACCCCGAGCTGGTGCGCGACGACGAGCACCGCGTGACGCCGATCGACGTCAGCGACGTCTGCATCAACCTCGACCTGTCCGCGTACGAGGGTGAGCTCCCCGCGCCGACGACGCTCGACGACCTCGCTGACCCGGCCTACGCCGGGCAGCTCGTGGTGCAGAACCCGGCCACCTCCTCCCCGGGCCTCGCGTTCCTGTTCCGCACCATCGCCGAGTACGGCGAGGAGGGCTGGAAGCCGTTCTGGGAGAAGCTGGTCGCCAACGACGTCGCGATCAGCGCCGGCTGGGAGGACGCCTACTACGGGGTGTTCTCGGGCGGTTCCGGCGAGGGCGACCGGCCGATGGTGGTGTCGTACTCGACCTCGCCGCCGGCAGAGGTGCTGTACAGCGACGACCCCGACGCCGACGTCGCCCCGACCGGCTCGATGCTCGACAGCTGCTACCGACAGATCGAGTTCGCCGGCGTGCTCGCCGGCACCGAGGTGACGAGCGCTGCCGAGCGCGTCGTCGAGGTGCTCGCCAGCCCGGCGTTCCAGGCCGAGATCCCGCTGAGCATGTTCGTCGAGCCGGCACGCACCGACGTCGAGCTGCCGGCCGTGTTCGTGAAGTTCGCGCAGCGGCCGGATGCCCCGACCGAGCTCGACGCCGAGCTGATCGACGCCAACCGCGAGCGCTGGATCGAGGAGTGGACCGAGCTGGTGCTCCAGTGACGGCCCGGCCGTGACCTCGGGACGCGCCGGGTGGGCGCTGGCGGCCGTGCCGCTGGCGTTCCTCGGCGCGTTCTACGTCTGGCCCCTGCTGTCGATCCTCGGCCTCGGCTTCGCGCCGGAGGGTGCGCTTGACCTCACGCCGCTGCTGGACGTCGCACGCTCGGCGCGGCTGCGCGGGGTCGCGTGGTTCACGGTGTGGCAGGCGCTGCTGTCGACGCTGCTGACGTTCCTCGCGGCCGCGCCGCTGACCCTGCTGCTGGCGCGCTACCGGTTCCGCGGCCGAGCCTTCGTGGAGGCAGCCGTGGCCGTGCCGTTCGTGCTGCCCACCACGGTGGTGGCCACGGCGTTCCTGGTGCTGCTGGGACCCGGCGGCCCGCTCGGGCTGGACCTGGTCGGCACCGTGCCGGCGATCCTCGTCGCGCACGTGTTCTTCAACGTCGCCGTCGTCGTGCGCGTCGTGGGGGGCCTGCTGTCACAGCTGGACCCCGACCTGCCCCGCGCTGCGCGGGTGCTCGGTGCATCACCGTGGCGGGCGTGGCGCACGGTGACGCTGCCGCTGGTGCTACCGGCGGTGTTGTCGGCAGCGGCGATCGTGTTCCTGTTCACCTTCACCTCGCTCGGCGTGGTGCTGATCCTCGGCGGCGCGCGAATCGCCACGCTCGAGGTCGAGGTGCTGCGGCTGACGCGTGACCTGCTGGACCTGCCGGGCGCCGCGGCGCTGGCCGTGGTGCAGCTCGTCGGCGTGGTCGCTGCGTTGCTGGTCTCGTCGCGGCTGCAGGAACGGCTGGCCGTACGACAGTCGCTGGTCGTGGGGGCGCGTGCGCGGCGCCCGCTGCGCGGCCCGGCAGCGGTGACGCTCGCAGGCGTTTGCGTGGCCGTCGGGGCCGGGCTGTGGGGGCTGCCGATCGGGGCCCTGGCGGCACGGGCGCTGACCGACGCCGACGGTCGCCTCACGGGGGAGTGGTTCAGGGCGCTGGCCCGTGACCCGCGCGGGTCCACGCTCAGCGTGTCGCCGCTCGAGGCGGTCGGCACCACGGTGTGGGTCGGGCTGGTCGCGACCGCGATCGCGG
>JBFGFG010000191.1:0-5457 GCA_041579655.1 Nitriliruptoraceae bacterium | reverse complement strand
TGGGCCACCTCGGAGGCGCGCTCGCCGAGGTCGTGGGCGACCTCCGACGCACGATCGCCGAGCGTGTGCAGCGCAGCGGCGGCGCGCTTGCGCTGCTCCTCGTCCGCGATGCGCTCCAGCGTCGCAGCACCGAACCGGATCGTCGCTTCCTGCGCGGTGTCGATCAGGTCCTGGTTCTTCATCAGTGGGTGCCTCGTGTCGGGACTTCGAACGTGTCGACGGCCGGAGCCGTCCATGACGACCATGCCCGGATGCGGGCTGGTCTACACCCCACGTAGCCTGCCACGTCCCGGTGGCACGCGGGCAGGATCAGGAGAATCAGACGATGGCAGGAACCCTCGAAGCGGTGTGCGTGGGCGTGATCGAGCCGATCGTCGTCGGCGACCGGACGGGCGAGACCGGCATCCGCAAGCAGCCTGTCGACGCCGCGGTGCAGGTCACGACCGACGGCCTCGAGGGCGACGAGATCTCGAACCTCGTCTCGCACGGCGGCAGCCTGCGCACGGTGTACGCGTACGCCGCCGAGGACCGCGCCTTCTGGTCACGTGAGCTCGGCCGCGAGCTGCCTGCCGGCTCGTTCGGCGAGAACCTCGCCGTGGAGGGCATCGACGTCAGCGGCGCGAAGCCGGGGGAGCGGTGGCGGGTCGGTGAGGCGCTGCTGGAGGTCACCACGATCCGCACGCCGTGCTGGAAGCTCGCATGGGCGCTGGACGAGCCCGGCTTCGAGCGACGGTTCCAGCGCGCGGCGCGCCCCGGTGCCTACCTGACCGTGATCGAGGAGGGTGCGGTCGAGGCCAGGGACGAGGTCCGGGTCGTGCGCTCGCGCATCGACCACGAGATCACGATGAAGATGATCGCCGACGCGTACCACAACGAACGTCGTCTGCGAGCGGACGTGCTCGAGGACGTCGACCTGCTGCCGGAGCCGGTCGCCGACCACCTCCGCGAGCTGCTGGCCTAGCCCTCGCTCGCCTGCGCCGCGTCGAGCGCCTTGACCAACGTCTTGGGCGCGACGGTCCGGTAGCTCTCGTCGATGAGGTCCTCGAGCAGCTCGACCGGGACGTCGGCGGCGGCCATGCCCTCGAACGACATCGACACCCAGCCGGACCGACCGAGCCCGTAGCCGGTGGGTTCGGCCCAGCTCTCGTTGAGGACGAACGGGCCGGACTCCGGCAGCTTCACCGTGCAGTGCAGCGTCCCGGGCGCGCCGAAGAACACGAACACCTTCTTGCGGACCTTCGCGGCGGTCTCGCCCCACGGGCGGTCCTCCCACGCCTCGGGGAACGCCAGGGCGAACGCGACCAACCGCGCGTGGATCGCGTCGTGTGCTGCCGGCTCCGCTGCCCCCATCGTGCATCCGTCCGCTCGCACCTGGCGGCCGACCGACTGCGCCCGTGGGTCAGTGTCGCAGACCACGGTGACTACGGTTGCGGTCGCTCCGAACCGAGGCAGCTGCGTGCCCACCATCATCCTGGTCCGTCACGGCGTCACCGACGCCACCGGATCCCGCCTCGGCGGCCACACCGACGCGTCGCTCAACGCCGAGGGCGAACGGCAGGCCGAGGCCACGGCCGCCCGCCTCGCGCACCTGCCGATCGCCGCCGTGTACTCCTCGCCGATCGTGCGCACGCGTGAGACCGCCGTGATCGTCGGCAAGCCCCACGGCCTGTTCCCCAAGACCTCGCGTGGGCTGATCGAGGTCGACTACGGCGACTGGACCGACCGTCCGCTCAAGGAGCTGCGCAAGGAGTCGCTGTGGAGCACGATCCAGAGCGCCCCCTCACGCGTGACGTTCCCGGGTGGAGGCAGCATCCGCGCCATGCAGGCGCACGCCGTGGACGCGATCGAGGCGATCGCTGAGGCGCACGGGGACGACGAGGTCGTGCTCGCGGTCAGCCACGCCGACGTGATCAAGGCGCTGCTCGCGCAGATGCTCGGGCTCGGCCTCGACAGCTTCCAGCGCATCGTCGTCGGACCGGCCTCGACCAGCGTGGTGCACCTGTCGTCGGGTGGCGCGCCGATGGTGCTGTCGATGAACGACCAGGGCGCCGTCGAGGTTCCGCACCGCAGCAAGGCCACAGCCACAGCCAAGGCTGGTGAGTCGGCGTGAGCGAGCTGCACGCGCCCTTCCACGTCACGGCCGGCTACCTCGGCCAGCCGGGCAGCCGCACGTTCTTCCTGCAGGCGGCCGACGAGGACGTGCTGGTGACCGTGCTGGCCGAGAAGTCCCAGGTGGACGGTCTCGGTGACCTGCTCACGCGCGTGCTGGCCGAGATCGAGGTGGCCCCGTCCACGGACTGGGACCGCGACGCGATGGAGCTGCGCGAGCCCGTCCAGCCCCGCTGGCGCGTCGGCACGATCGGCGTCGGCGTGGACCCCGAGCTCGGACGCGTGGTCATCGAGCTCAACGAGCTGCCGGTGGACCGCGAGGACGGCGACGAGACCGAGCCCGAGCAGCTGCGCTGGTGGCTGGACCCCGACATCGCCCGACGGCTCGCCGCGCACTGCAAGGAGGTCGTGGGTGAGGGTCGCCCGACGTGCGAGCTGTGCGGTCGCCCGATGCGCCCGTCCGGCGCCCACACGTGCCCGCGCACCAACGGGTACGGCCGGCTCAGCCGCTGAGCGCACGATGACCCCGATCCCGCGCTCCGACGACCTGTACGTCGACCGGCTGCTGACCGCACCGGCGACCGTCGTCGGCCGCTTCGCGTCGGCGTCGAACGCGACGCTGCTGGTGGCGCTGCACGACGCGGACGGGACCGTGCCGCAGCTCGACCCGGAGCTCGGCCTGGCCGGGCTGGAGGCGTCTCGCTTCGCCGTCTACAAGCCGCAGATCGGCGAGGCGCCGCTGTGGGACTTCCCCGACCACACGCTGTGGCGCCGCGAGATCGCGGCCTGCGTGGTGGACCGCGCGCTCGGTCTGGACATGGTCCCCACCACGGTCGGTCGTGACGACCTCGAGCACGGCGTCGGTGCGGTCCAGCGCCTCGTGCCGCACGACCCTGAGGAGCACTACTTCGCGATCCGCGACGACGAGGACGTGCGCGACCAGCTGCGCCGCATGGTCGTGTTCGACCTGCTGCTTGACAACGCCGATCGCAAAGGCGGGCACGTGCTGGTCGAGCACATCGGCGAAGCCCGGCGGCTGCGGTTGATCGACCACGGCGTGTGCTTCCACCCGGTGCCGCACCTGCGCACCGTCGCCTGGGACTTCGCTGGCCAGCCGATGCGCGACGACGAGCGGATGCTCGGCGCCAACCTCGCCGCGATGCTGGAGGCGGGGCACCCCTCCGTCCAGGCGCTGCACGGGCTGCTGCTGCCCGACGAGGTGGAGCGGCTCGCTGACCGGGCGCAGGACGTCGCGCGGTTGGAGACGTTCCCGCTCCCCGAGCACGACCGTCAGCACCCGTGGCCGCTGCTGTGAGCCGCTGATGGGCACCTACAAGGACCAGGGCATCGTCCTGCGGACGTGGAAGCTCGGCGAGACCGACCGGATCCTGTCGCTGCTGACCGCAGGCCACGGCAAGGTGCGGGCGGTGGCGAAGGGCGTGCGGCGCCCGGGCAGCCGCTTCGGTGGACGGCTCGAGCCGTACTCGCTGGTCGACCTGGAGCTGTACGAGGGCCGCAACCTCGACGGGGTCAACCAGGCCGAGCTCGTCGCACCGCACGCGAACGTCCGCACGGACTTCGTGCGCTCCGGCTGTGCCGCGGTGATGGTCGAGGTCGTGGACAGCGTCGCGCAGGAGGGGCAGCGTGACCCACGGCTGTACCTGCTGCTGAAGTCGGCGCTCGACGCGCTGGAGGCACAGCCGCCGGACCCCACGGTGTTCCTCGACGCGTTCCTGATCCGGGCTGCCGCCTCACAGGGTTTCCCGATGCGCTCGGAGACCTGCGTGGCCTGCGGCGAGCCGGGACCTCACCCCTACCTGTCGGTCGTGCGTGGCGGGGCGCTGTGCGTGCAGGACGCCACCCCCGGCACGAAGGCGGTCCAGCCGGAGGTCGCGGCGCTGCTCAGCCTGCTCGCCTCGGACCGCTGGTCGGACCTCGGTGCGGTCACCGTCGACGCGCCCGGCCGGTCGGTGGCCGCGTCCTACGTCCGGGCCTTCGCGGAGCACCACCTCGACCGCACCTTGCGCGGCTACGACATGGTCCCGCGCTGACTCGTCCCACATGGCCCATCAAGGTCTCGACGGGCTCGGCCGATAGAGGCATAACGGACCGGGGAGCGCGCGTTGGGCACTGACGTCGAGACGAGACCGGACGTACAGCGGGCGACCGCCGACCCCGTCGCGTGGGTCGTCGTCGAGCCGGCGCTGCCGGAGCCCGGCGAGGCGGCCTCGTGCGCGGCGCTGCTGCGCGCGGGCGAGGACGGGCGCCAGGTGCTGACCACCGCGCCGGGGCAGGGCGTGGTGACCACCCGCGCCGGGCGCGTGCTGCTGCTGGTGCGCGGGGCCGACGATGAGCAGGCGCAGGCCGTGCGTGTGGTGGACGGTCGAGCGGACGCTGCCGGGGGCGTCGAGGTGGAGCTGCTCGAGATGCGCTCGCGCCGTCCGCTGCGCTCCGACGACCGCTTCGCGGTGTCCCGCACCGACGTGGAGGTGGTGGGCCCGTTCGGTCCGCAGCCAGCGAAGCTGCACGACGTGAGCATCGAGGGGCTGCGGCTGTCGACCCCGGTGGCGCCCGAGGTCGGCGACGACGTCAAGGTGCGCGGCGAGCTCACCGACGAGCTCGGTGAGAGCTGCCCGTGGGAGCTGCGGGGACAGGTGGTGTGGGCGGACGTGGTCAGCCCGAGCCTGACGCTGATGGGCATCCACATCGAGGGAAGCCAGCGAGCTGCGGCCGTCCGGCTGGTGCAGTGGGCGCGGCGCCGCGGCGGCACCCGGACCGCGGTCCCCACGCCGTAGCCTGCGCGCGACACCGAACGCCGGAGCCCCGTGGTCACGCTGCTCGACCCGATGAACGACCCCGAGCTCGACCTCGACCGGGTGCCTCGGCACGTCGGCATCATCATGGACGGCAACGGCCGTTGGGCGAACGCGCAGGGCCTGCCGCGCAAGGCCGGGCACACCGCGGGGGAGACGGCGCTGTTCGACACGGTCGAGGGCGCGCTCGAGCTCGGTGTCGAGGCGCTGACCGTGTACGCGTTCTCGACCGAGAACTGGAAGCGGCCGCCGTCGGAGGTGCGCTTCCTGATGAGCTTCAACGAGTCGTTGCTCGTGCGCCGCAAGCAGGAGCTGCACGATCGCGGCGTGCGGGTGCGCTTCAGCGGACGGCGCGGGCGTCCCGTCCCCAAGCGCCTCGTGAAGATGATCGAGGAGACCGAGGCGCTCACCGCCGGCAACACCCGCATGACGCTGGTGGTCGCGTTCAACTACGGCGGCCACGCCGAGATCGCCGACGCGGCGCAGCGGGCGGCCGAGGACGTCGTGGCCGGCCGGCTCAGGAAGGTCACCGAGG
>JBFGFG010000190.1:0-5499 GCA_041579655.1 Nitriliruptoraceae bacterium | reverse complement strand
GGCGATCGACCAGATCGAGTTCGCCGAGGACGTCGTCGACACGCTCTGGCAGACGCTGGCGTACAGCCTCGGCCTGATCTTCGTCATCAAGTTCGGTGTCGGCGGCGTGTGGGCCGCCCGCGACCGGTTCTGGCCGGCGGTCTACGACCAGGTGGCAGGTGCCAAGGAGCAGGCTGCGAGCGAGCCGGCTGCGAGCGAGCCGGCTCCGCCGCCGCCGGGCAACGTCTGATCGTTCCGTTCCGCTCGACGGGGGCGCCGCCGGCGCCCCCGTCGTCGCGTCCGGGCTCAGAACAGGCGGAGCTCGTCGGGGGCCAGGCCACGCAGCGCGTCGTAGTCGACCTCCACCCAACGGAAGCCGCGCGCCTCGGCGAGCACCTTCGCCTGCGGCTTGATCGACTGGGCGACGAACACGCCGCGCACCTCGCCGAGCGAGGAATCGAGACCGAGCCGCTCGATGTAGCGCGCGAGCTGTTCGACGCCGTCGATCTCGCCCCGCCGCTTCACCTCGACCGCCACGGTGGCGCCCTCGGGATCACGGCACAGGATGTCGACCGGACCGAGGTCGGTGCGGAACTCGCGCTGGACCGTCTCCAGCCCGTCCTCGAGGTGGTGCGGGTGGTCGGCGAGCAGCTCCTGGAGCTCCTTCTCGACACCGTCGAGCACCAGTCCACGTTGGAGGTCGAGCTCCCACGCGACGTCCTGGAGCACCTCCTCGATGAGGATCTCCAGCCGCTCACCCTTGGGGTTGGTGACGATCCAGCGATCGTCCTCCTCGATGAGGGTGTTCGGCGCGTTCATCCAGTTGATCGGCTTGTACGCGCCGATGTCGGCGTGGATGGCGACGCAGCCGTCGGCCTTCACCATCAGCAGGCGGACACCGGAGCTGAGGGTCGACGACAGTCGACCCTCATAGGTGGCGGAGCAACGGGCAACGAGGAGGCGCATGTCGCGGAACCTACCCCGACGCGGCGGTCGCGACGTTGCGCCGCACCGCCTCGACGACCAGCGCGAGCCCCTCGGGGAGCAGGCCGTCCTTGCGCCACACCGCGACGCGCTTGCTGAGCTGACGCCGCACCGAACGCTCGCTGGACAGGCGCTGTGACGAGAGCGTGTAGACCACCAGCATCACCAGCACGCGGGTCACGTCGTCGAGCTCTTCGTCGGGCGCCTCGAGCACGGCCGCGAGCTGCTCGGCGAGCGGGAGCGCACGGCGTGGGTCGCCTGCGGGCAGCCGCTCGTTGCCGAAGCTCGACCGCAGCCCCGCGAGCGCCCCGTCACCGACGAGCCGTGATGCGACCGCCGCACGCGGGTCGTCGCCCTGGGGACCGGTGAGCACCGCGATGCACCGTGACGCCGTGCGCGGCTTCTCGTCGTCGTCCATCCGGTCCCAGAACTCCGCGTGCGGCCGCTGCTGTGGACGTTCGGGCCCGGCGACCAGCCGGCGCTCGTGGACCTCGATGCTGCCGTCGGCGATCATCTCCGCCAGCAGCGCTCCTGCGAGCCCCTGACGGGTGAACGCGGTGGTCGCACCCGTGACGTCGTCCGTCACGAGCAGCAGGTAGTAGGACGCGAGATCGTGCACGTTCACCCTTCGATGGCTCGACCGACGCTACCCGTGCGCTGAGCTGCGACGGCTCGGCCGCCCGCGGGCCGGCCGATAGCCTCCGCGTGCCTCCCGGCTGCACCGGCGGGGTCCTCGCACCAAGCTCGCGGAACACGTTCATGGCACTCCAGGTCGGTCTCGTCGGTCTCCCCAACGTGGGCAAGTCCACGTTGTTCAACGCCGTTTCCAAGGCAGGTGCTCTGGTCGCGAACTACCCGTTCGCCACCATCGAGCCGAGCACCGGCGTGGTGAACGTCCCCGACGAGCGCCTCGACCGGCTCGCCCAGCTCGCGCAGTCGAAGAAGATCATCCCGACCACCATCGAGATCGTCGACATCGCGGGCCTCGTCGCCGGCGCGTCGAAGGGTGAGGGGCTCGGCAACCAGTTCCTCGCGACGATCCGTGAGGTCGACGCGATCTGCAACGTGGTGCGTTGCTTCGACGACGACGACATCCATCACGTCGACGGCTCGGTCGACCCGGCGCGTGACATCGAGGTCATCGAGACCGAGCTGCTGCTCAAGGACCTCGAGGCCGTCGAGAAGCGCGCCGAGAAGTCCGCCAAGGCCCGCAAGTCCCGCGACAAGGACGCGATGGCGATGGCTGACGTCGTCGACGCGCTGGTCGTGCACCTCGGCGAGGGCCTGCCTGCCCGCACGTTCCGGTGGCCCGAGGACGGCGGCACGATCCGCCGCGAGCTGTCGCTGCTGACCGACAAGCCGGTCATCTACGCCGCGAACGTCGGCGAGGACGACCTCCCCGACGGCAACGCGTACGTCGAGCAGGTGCGCGCCATCGCCGCTGAGCAGGGCGCGCAGGTCGTCGTGATCTGTGCCCAGGTCGAGGCCGAGCTCGCTGACCTCGAGGACGACGAGCGGGTCGAGTTCCTCGAGGGGCTCGGCGTCGAGCAGAGCGGACTCGAGCTGCTGATCGCCGGCGCGTACGAGCTGCTGGGCCTGCTCACGTTCTTCACCTGTGGACCGCAGGAGACGCGCGCGTGGACCGTCTGGCGTGGGGCGACCGCGCCGCAGGGTGCTGGCCGCATCCACACCGACTTCGAACGTGGCTTCATCAAGGCCGAGGTCATCAGCTACGAGGACTACGACCGGCTCGAGACCGAGGCGAAGGCGCGCGACGCCGGCCGCCTGCGCATCGAGGGCAAGGAGTACGTCATGGCCGACGGCGACGTGGTGCACTTCCGCTTCAACGTGTAGGGCAATCCGGACGGCACCGCGTGGCGAACGCTGGGTGATGATGATCCGGTCCGGGGTGGCGGTCGTGCGACCGCCGCCTCGGGGTCGAACCCGGTCGGCGCCGCACGTACCCTCTGGGTCCGGGCGCACACCGAGTACGCCCCCGCGACCCCGTAGCGCGATCGCGTCCCGACAGGAGCCTCCCGTGGCACGTACCGAGCCGATCACCCGTCTTGAGGTGGCCGCGTGCCCGACGCACCGCCAGAACGTCAAGCACTACCTCAACCACGAGGTCGGTTGCGACTGTCTGCGCGACGAGCGTCGTGCGGAGCTGGCCAAGCGCCTCGCTGCAGCACGGGCTGAGGGCAACGAGCTGGCCGACTCCTTCGAGTGAGCACGACCGCGGCGACCCCCCGCCGCGGAGCGCGAGAACGAGGTGAGCGGATGGCTGACAGTGGACTCGGAGGCCGTCTGGGACGCGCCTCGAAGATCGCTCGCATCGGCCTGACAGCTGCCTCGGGCGCCGCGAAGGCGGGTGCGCGCAGCCGCTTCGGCGACAGCGACGCCGGCGTCGACCACGCCGCGGCCGCCAAGCGCATCGCCGACGTGCTCGGCGAGATGAAGGGCGCGGCCATGAAGATCGGCCAGCTCATCTCTCTGGTCGACATGGACCTGCCGCCCGAGGTGCGCACCGCGTACCACGACGCGCTCGCCCAGCTGCGCGACGCGGCACCGCCGGTGGACACCGACGCGATCATCTCGGTCATCACCGAGAGCCTCGGCAAGCCGCTCGACGATCTGTTCGCCACGTTCGACCGGACCCCGCTCGCGGCCGCCTCCATCGGTCAGGTGCACGCCGCGACGCTGCACGACGGGCGCGAGGTCGTGGTGAAGGTGCAGTACCCCGGCGTCGCCCAGGCCGTGCGTGACGACCTTGCCAACGCTGAGGTGTTCGCCCCACTCGCGCGCGTGTTCTCCCCCAACCAGGAGCTCGAGCCGCTGCTCGAGGAGCTGCGGGAGCGCATCGAGGACGAGCTCGACTACCTGCGCGAGGCGCAGTACCAGCGGGCGTTCGCCAACCGCTACGCAGGCCACCCGTTCATCGAGGTGCCCGGCGTCGTCCAGGAGCTGTGCAGCGACGTGGTGCTGGTCTCCGACCGCGTGCACGGCCGCCGCTTCGACGACGTGGTGGCCGAGGGTGACCACGAGCTCAACCAGCGCGTCGGCGAGATCATCTTCCGCTACGCGTTCGGCTCCATCGGACGGTTCCGGCTGTTCAACGGGGACCCGCACCCGGGCAACTACCTCGTGACCGAGACCGGCGTCGCGTTCCTCGACTACGGCAGCGTGAAGATGTTCACACGCGCGCGTCACCGCTCGATGCGCGAGATCGAGACGGCGGCGGTCCACGGCGACCGGGCCGGCTTCCTCGCGGCGATGCGCCGCTCAGGCTTCCTGCCGGACGATCCGCAGATCGACGACGAGGACGTGTGGCAGTGGTTCCGGCTCTACATGGAGCCGGTGCTCGTCGAGCAGCCGTTCACGTTCACCAGCGAGTTCGCCACCAGGTTGCTGAGCGCGACCAGCGACCCGCGCAGCCCGTACTACTCGATGCTGCGCCGGCTGAACATGCCGGCCGACTACCTGCTGCTGACCCGCATCCACCTCGGCCTGAACTCCGTGCTCGGACGCCTCGGTGCCAGCAACGACTGGACGGCGATCCGTGCCGAGTACACCGAGGACGGCGAGCCGCAGACAGAGCTCGGCAAGCTCGACGCCGCGTGGTGGGCCGAGCGGCGCGACGACCTGCCGGTCGGCTGAGCACGTGTGCCACCGCTGGGGACCCAGCGATGGCACACGTGGCGCTCAGCTCGCTCAGGCCGTGGTCTCGAGCAGGTACGGGATTCGCACCGGCGAGCCGCCCTGCTGGTTGATGTAGCCGCCGGCCGCGTTCACGCCGTGCACGGCGATCTCGACCGTCATGCTCCGCAGCGTCTTGCCTGCCATCGTGTCCGGCAGGTCGATCTTGAACGACGCCGTCGTCGGGGCCGCGGCAGTGTTGGCCAAGACGGTCTGGTTCGCACCGTTGAGCTGCGTCGTCTTGCAGTTGACGAAGGCGCCGGCGGCGTCGACGTCGCAGAGGTTCAGGTTCGCGCGCGCGTGGACCGTCGCGTTCACCATCGCTCCCTGAGAGCTGAGCTGGACGTCGACCTCGAGGTCACGCGCGACGTCGAGGCGGTAGCCCTGCGCCCGCAGCGAGCTGTCCGAGGCGTAGTCGCGCCAGTTGATCGCGCCGGTGGCCCGGAACATGACCTCGTCGGCGGGGGTGATCGCGGTGATGAAGTTGCTGCTCGAGTCGCCGGAGGTCTTGCCCAACCAGCGGGTTGAGGTGCAGGTGCCCGGTGTGTCCTGGGGGCAACCGGCCGAGATGTACAGCGTCTCGGTCGCGGGCAGCGTCGCCGCTCCCTGGACGAAGGCGAGGCTGCCGACGAGCAGCGGTGCAGCGGCGATGGCTGCCAGGACGCGGGTGGTGATGATGCGCAAGGGGCTCTCCCGGACGATGCGTGACAGAGGATTTCGCCCGCCCGTGTTCCACGCCCTCTCGCCCACGGTGGATATCTACGTTGCGTGGCATCAGGGTGACGGACGGTCACAGCGTCGCGTGACGCGTCGAAACGCGGCTGTCGCCCGACGAGGTGTCGG
>JBFGFG010000189.1:0-5521 GCA_041579655.1 Nitriliruptoraceae bacterium | reverse complement strand
TCGACGGGTCGTGTACCCGTGTGCGTACCACGCGGGGTCCGCCCGACGCGCCTCGCGGACCAGCTCAGGTGTCGCTCGGAGCGCCGCACGGGCACCCGTCTCGGCGCGGGGCCCACGCGCCGCCTACGTTCCCCGCGCATGAGCATCATCGAGAGATACGCAGGGCTGGTTGTCGACCTGGACGGGGTCGTCTTCCGCGGTGACGACGTCATCCGCGGCGCGTCCACGTTCCTGCGTCGCGGACGCAAGAACCGCCCGCCGATCCGGTTCGTGACGAACAACTCGGCGCGCACGCCGGCCGAGTGGGCCGAGCTGTGCGCACGCCACAAGCTGAGCGTCGAGGCCGACGACATCGTCACGTCCGCCACGGCCACGGCCGAGCTGCTGCGGGCGGGGGGCACCGAGGCGGCGTTCGTGCTCGGCGAGTACGGCCTGCGCGAAGCGCTCCGAGACGCCGGTGTCCGGGTGGTCGCCGACGCGGACGCGGCGGACGCGGTCGTGGTGGGCTGGGACCGCACGCTCACCTACGAGAAGCTCCGCGACGCCGCAGCCGCGATCGACCGCGGGGCGCGGTTCGTCGCCACGAACCCGGACGCGATGCTGCCGATCAACGGCGGCCGTGTGCCCGGCACCGGGGCGACGCTGGCGTTCCTGCGCGCTGCCACCGGCGCTGCGCCGGAGATCGTCGGCAAGCCGATGACCGGGCTGTTCGAGCTCGCCAAGGCGCAGCTGGACGTGGACGGTCCGATCCTCGTGGTCGGGGACCAGGTCGCCACGGACGTCGCTGCGGCTCGCGCGATGGGCTGGGACGCAGCCCTGGTGCTCAGCGGTCTCGACTCGTGGTCCGATCTGGTGACCACCGCTGCGGTGCCCAGCTGGGTGCTCGCCGACCTCGCAGGTCTCGACGGCCCCGAGCCGCCGGTGGTGCGTCACGCCCGTGAGGCCGACCTGAGCGCGATCCGTGCCCTGCTCGGCGCGTCCGCCTTCGACGTCGACGGCGCGGCCGGCCGGCTGCGCACGACGCTGGTGGCCGAGAGCGGCCAGGGCGCCGTGGTGGGCACCATCGCGTGGGAGCTCGTCGGTACCGCCGCGCACCTGCGCGGCATCACCGTGGCCGAGGACGAGCGGGGCTTCGGCACCGGCGCGCACCTCGTGGCGCGCGCGCTGCAGGAGCTGCGGGGCGAGGCGATCGAGTGGGCCTACCTGCTGACGCCCGGTGCCGACGGGCTGTTCGAGAAGCTGGGCTTCTGGCGGGTGCACCGCGACCGTGTGCCCGAGGAGATCCTCGCCACCGCGCAGTACGGCGGTCCTGCGGACGGGGCGATCGCCCTCGTGCGTCGCCTCAGCAGCTGACCGCCGGGGGGCGACCGTGCGACGACTGGTGCCACGGGCCGACCTGCTGGACCTCGCGGACGCCTACGCCGGGCTGACCTTGCCGAGCTCGCCGTGGCTCGCGCTGGGCATGGTCGGCAGCGTCGACGGCGCCGTCGCAATCGACGGCCGGTCGACCGCGCTGGGGGGCGATGGCGACCTCGCGGCGTTCCGTGCCGTGCGCAGCCTGGCCGACGTCGTGCTCGTCGGCGCGAGCACCGCGGTGGCCGAGCGCTACGGCGCGAGCTGGCCCGTGCGCCACGAGGCGCGACGCGCCGCAGCCGGCCAGCAGACGCTGCCCGAGCTGGCCGTGGTGTCCGGCAGCGGCCGCATCGACCCCGGCGCCAGGATGCTGCAGGACCCGCGTCGCCCGCCGCTGCTGGTGACCACCGAGGCCGGGGCCGCCCGCGCGCGCGCCGCCGGCCTGCAGGTGCGTCTGCTCGTGGTGGACGCCACGCAGGACGGGCACGTCGACCTCGCGGCGGCACGGCGCCGGCTCGAGTCGGAGGTCGGCCCGCGCATCGTGTGCGAGGGCGGCCCCACGCTCAACGCGGCCCTGCTCGGTGCGGGGCTGGTCGACGAGCTGTTCGTGACGATCGCGCCGCTGCTGGTGGGCGCGGACGGACCGGGGCTGGCCGGCGTGCTCGGACCGGACGTCGACCCGGTGCAGCTGACGCTGCACGAGCTGCGCGTGCACGGCTCGGAGCTGCTGTGCCGCTACCGCGTGCAGGGCGGCCGGTACGGTCCGGGCGCCGCCAACCAGGGATGATCGCGTGTCGGAGACGACCCCCGGACATGAGTCTGACGAGCAGTCCCAGCAGCCCGGGCAGATCGCCGTCGTGATCGGTGACCCGCTGCTGGACGTGCGCACCGAGCTCGAGACGGTCGAGGAGCTCCCCGTGGCCGAGCGCGCCGAGGTGTTCGAGCGGGCCCACCGGGTCGTGGTCGAGGAGCTGCGTCAGCACGAGCTCGGCTGACGGTGGCAACCAGACGACGCCGCCTCGACGTGGAGCTGGTCCGACGCGGGCTGGTGGCCTCGCGCGCGCTCGCGCAGGAGGCGATCGACGCCGACCTCGTCACCGTGGACGGCGCACCCGTGCGCAAGGCCTCCTCGCAGGTGCTGCCCTCGGCCGTGCTGCGGCTCGCACGCCCCCCGAGACGCTTCGTGTCGCGTGGTGGTGGCAAGCTGGAGCACGCGCTGGACGCGTTCGGGGTCGCGGCCGACGGTCGGCGCTGCCTCGACGCCGGCATCTCCACCGGGGGCTTCACGCACTGCCTGCTCGAGCGGGGCGCCGCGCACGTGGTGGGGGTGGACGTCGGCTACGGCCAGGTCGCCGAAGCGGTGCGCACCGACCCCCGGGTCGACGTGCGTGAGCGCACCAACATCCGCGAGCTGACCCCGGAACAGCTCGAGGCCCCGGTCTCGCTGGTGGTGTGCGACGTCTCGTTCATCGCCCTGCGCACCGTGCTGCCGGCGCTGGTGGCGTTGTGCGACGACGACGGCGAGATCGTCGCGCTCGTGAAGCCGCAGTTCGAGGCCGGCCGGGACGACGTGGGCAGCGGTGGCGTGGTTCGCGATCCCGCCGTGTGGCGTCGGGTGCTGCTGGAGGTGGCGCAGGCCGCCACGGGGCTAGGGTGGACCACAGCAGGGGTCACGACGTCGCCGCTGCCCGGACCGGCCGGCAACGTGGAGTTCCTCGTGCACCTGCGATCGTCGAGCGCCACCGGCGACGGATCGCACCTCGACCCAGACGATCTGGTGCGGGCCGTCGAGGCGGCCGTGGACGAGGGCGCACGGCTGGCCGTGGACGCGGGCGTGCTGCTCGCCGGAAGCGCTGACGACGAGGGTGGCTCGTGAACGTCCATCGCGGCACGCCGGTGGTCCGCGTCGGTCTGGTGGTGCACGCCGGCCGTCCCGCCGCCGTCGACGCCGCCCGGTTCGCCGCCCGGCTGCTGGTCGAGCGAGGCGTCGAGATCGTGCTGCTGCGACGCGACGCGGAGCGGCTCGAGCTCGGCGTCGACCTCACGGCCGTGGACCGCAGCGCGTTCGTGGACGACACCGACGTGGCGCTGTCCTTCGGCGGCGACGGCACCTTCCTACGGGCTGCGCACCGCTGCCGCGACGCGGGCGTGCCGGTGCTGGGCGTCAACCTCGGCCGGGTCGGGTTCCTCGCGGAGGTCGAGGTGCCGATGCTCGAGCTCGCGGTCGAGCGGCTGGTCGCGGGCGAGTACCACCTCGAGGACCGCGCGACGATCGAGGCCGCCGTGTACGGCGCCGACGGCGGCGAGCTCGCGCGGGCCTGGGCGCTCAACGACGTGTCGGTGGAGAAGACCGCCCGCCAGCGGCTGCTGCTGATGGAGCTCGAGATCGCGGGCGAGATGTTCGCGTCCGTGCCGGCCGACGCGCTGGTGCTGGCGACCGCGACCGGGTCCACTGCGTACGCGCTGTCGGCCGGCGGCCCCATCCTCTCGCCCCGCGTGGGGGCGACGCTGGTGACGCCGGTGGCGCCGCACAGCCTGTTCGACCGCACCGTGGTGTGCGCCCCCGACGACCAGGTGCTGGTGCGCGTGCTGCCCGACCAGGCGCCCGCGGTGATGAGCGTGGACGGGCGCGACCCCATCGCGGTGCCCGCGGGCGGCCACGTCATCGCGACCGGCGACGGCCGTCCCGTCCGCCTGCTGCGCGTGGACCCGCCGCACTTCTACGACCTCGTGCGACGCAAGTTCTCGCTGAGCTGAGCCGTGGACGGCCATCCCGCCGTCCGCAGCGCTGGTGCGGTGGCTCCTGGGTGTCCCCAGCCGTCGCGCGTGCACGGTGTGGCACCCGGTGTGGCCGTAGGCTCGTTGCCTGCTCTCTCCCCGCCGTCTCCCCGAGGCATCGCCGATGATCGACGAGCTCCAGATCCGCGCCCTGGGCGTGATCGAGGACGCCACGCTCGAGCTCGCCAGCGGTCTGACGGTGGTGACCGGCGAGACCGGCGCTGGCAAGACGATGCTGGTCACGGCGCTGCAGCTGCTGCTCGGTGCGCGCGCACCGGCGGGGCTCGTGCGGCAGGGCGAGGCCGGCGCGTGGGTCGCGGCGCGCTTCACCCCCGTGCCGGAGGCGGCGCGCGAGTGGACGGACGAGCCCGAGCTCGTGGTCGAGCGTGAGCTGCGGGCGGAGGGTCGCTCGCGCGCGCGCATCGGCGGCCGGCTCGCGCCCGTCGGTGCCCTCACCGAGGCGGTCGGCGCCGAGGTCGAGGTGCACGCCCAGGGCGAGCACGCGCGGCTCACGCGACCGGCCGAGCAGCGTGCGCTGCTGGACCGCTTCGCCGGCGCGGCGCACGCCGAGGCGCTCGCTGCGCACCGCGCCGCGTACGCCGAGCTGCTCGAGGCACGGGCACGGCTGCAGCGGCTCGACGACGACGCACGCGAGCGGCAGCGCACCATCGACCGGCTGCGACACGAGCTCGCCGAGATCGAGGCGGTGGACCCGGACCCGGCGTCCGACAACGACCTCGTCGCTCGGCTCGCGGTGCTCGAGCACGCCGAGGAGCTCGCCGGCGCGGCGCACCGGGCGGCGACGTCGCTGGGCAGCGACGGCGCGGGTGAGGTGCTCGGCGAGGCGCTCGACGCGCTGCGCAAGCTGCCGGCCGCAGACCCGGTGCTCGACGATGCGCACGGTCGCGTGCTGGCCCTGGTCGAGGAGGCCCGCGACCTGGCGATGACGCTGCGTGCACACGCCGACGAGCTGGCCGCCGACCCCGAGGAGGTCGAGCTGCTGCGGATGCGCCAGCGCGACCTGCACGAGCTGTTCCGCCGCTACGGCACGGACGTGGGCCAGGTGCTCGACCACGGCGCCGCGGCCGCCAAGCGGTTGCTCGAGCTCGAGGACGAGGACGCGGACGCCGGCACGCTCGAGCACCGGGTCCAGCAGCTGGAGACGGCGGCGCTCGCCACGGCCGCCGCCGTGACGGCCGGACGGGCGGACGCCGCGACGCGGCTGCGCGGGGCCGTGGACGCGCTGCTCGGGCAGCTCGGCATGCCGCACGCGACCTTCCACGTCGAGCTCCCGGCGGCCGAGATCTCCACCGCCGGGGCCGAGCGCGTCGCGTTCCTGCTCGCCGCGAACCCCGGCGAGCCGCCGGCGGCGCTCGACCGCGCCGCGTCC
>JBFGFG010000188.1:0-5548 GCA_041579655.1 Nitriliruptoraceae bacterium | reverse complement strand
GCTCGTCGCGGCGGAGCTTGTGCTGGTCGGTGCGGGCTTCGCGGCGGCGGGTCTCGCGGGAGAACGCCCCTGCGGGCAGGTGGCCTGCCTCGTCGACGAGCTCAGCCAGCGTGTCGGGTTCGAGCACGCCGTTCTTGTGCGCACGCGCCAGGGTCGCGGCCTGCTCGGAATCCACCGACCCTGCGTCCATCGCGTCGGCCAGCGTCGGCACCGCGTCCATCGCCTGCCCGAGCGACCGGGCCCGTCCTGCCGCGTGCGGGGTCGCGCCTGTCACACGTTGCAGCCACGCTGCCCCGTCGGCAGCGCCCGACTCACGGGCTGCCTCACCGGCCTCCGCAGCAGACACCGCACGTGCACGCACGCCGTCCAGTCGCGCGACCGCCCCAGCGACACCCTGCGCAACGGCCGACAGCTCGCCACCGTCGAGCACGTCCAGCGGCAGCGCGACCAGCTCATCGAGCGCACAGCTCAACCGACCCAGCACACCCGCCACACCGTCCACGCCACCCACACCGGTCACGCCATCTACGCCGCCGGCCACACCGTCCACGCCATCCACACCGTCCACGACATCAATGCCAGCGGCCGCGCCCACCGAGACCTCGACGTGGGCGATGCCCGCAGCGACACCGGCTTCACCGGCCTCGACGGCACCCGCGGACGGCCCGCCGGTGGCGGGGTCGCGGGTGGGGTCGGGCAGGCGCACCGTGGTCCTTCGGGGGTGATCGGGCGGCTCATCAGCAGCACGGGAACATCGTTGCACCTGCCTGTGACATTCCCGCCCGTCACCACCCACAACCGCACATCACCATGCACCCTGCGCTCGCAGGTCAACCAAGCGCACTGGCTCGACCACCCCGCGCCGCGAGCAGGCGCACCCACCGACCATGGCCGCGCACTGAACGCACGTACTAACTAGTAGTGGTGGAGTGGCCACTCCCACGTGCCGCTACACGGGCACGCCCCTGTCGCCCGCCACGTCGTTCGGTTCCTTCGATGCCCCACGCGCTCCGCCGCTCGCTCGTCGCCACGATCACCGCCAGCGCCATGCTCCTGACCGTCCCGACGGCCGCGATGGCTGGCCCGGGACAGACGAAGAAGCTCGTGGAGTCGACCCCGGTCGGGACGCAGACGCCGGCGACGATCCACGACGAGCTCATGGGCGTGCAGGGCTCGCTGTACGAGGTGACCGCAGCGCTCGGACTCAACCGCTCCGGCGCCGCGACCGGCGCTGGCATCGGCATCGCGATCATCGACACCGGCGTCGTGGACGTGCCGGCGTTGCGCGCGTCGAACGTGACCATCGGCCCGGACTTCTCGCTCGATGCTTTCGACACCTCCACCATCGGTCGCGACCTGCACGGCCACGGCACGCATCTCGCCTCGCTGATCGCCTCGACGGACCAGGCGTGGGCCGAGGGTGACCGCGGCCGCAAGCCCGGTCGCCAGATCGGCGTCGCGCCCGACGCCAACCTCATCTCGGTCAAGGTCGGTGCCGCCAACGGCGCCGTCGACGTCACGCAGGCCATCGCTGGCATCAACTGGGTGATCGCGAACCGCCAGGCACACAACATCCGTGTGCTGTCGCTGTCGTACGGCACCGACAGCGTGCAGCCGTGGCAGGTCGACCCGCTCTCGCACGCCGTCGAGCGTGCGTGGCACGCCGGCATCGTCGTGGTCGTGGCGGCAGGGAACGACGGGCAGGACGCCCACGCGTTCGTGAACCCGGCGACGAACCCGTGGGTGCTGTCCGTCGGTGCAGCGGATCTCACCACCGATGGCACCTGGGTCGACGGCGGCGGCTGGGCCGCGGCTGCGAGCTTCTCCTCCGGCACGGACGCCTGGATCCGCGACGTCGTCATGATCGCCCCCGGCCGCTCGATCGTCGGCTCGCGCGTCGTCGGCTCGTACAGCGACCAGGTCAACCAGGCCGGCCGCGTCGGCGACCAGCTGGTGGCAGCGAGCGGCTCGTCACAGGCAGCCGCCGTCATGGCCGGTGTCGTCGCCACGATGCTCGAGGAGCGCCCGTGGCTCACCCCCGACCAGGTGAAGTACATCGCGCACGACTCGGGGCGCATGGTCGACGCCACCGACGCCAGCTACGACTGGGCGACGTTCCCCGACACCGTCCGCGCCCAGCGCGAGGACGGCACGACCAACCAGGGTGGTGGCGTGTGGGGTCCGGTGACCCAGCAGCACGAGCTGTCGAGCGGCACCGGCTCGATCGACGCGGCCCGCGGGACGCAACGGATCGCCATCGATGGCGTCGAGCTCGCCGGGGACCAGGACGTGTTCGGCAACGACCACAGCGCGACGCGTTGGACCAAGGACAGCTGGGCCGATGACAGCTGGACCAGCGGCGGTTGGACGGCGAGCACGGACTCGTCCGGCGCATGGTCGGGAGCGTCCTGGAACGGCGCCTCCTGGAACGGCGCCTCCTGGAACGGCCTCTCCTGGAACGGCGCATCCTGGAACGGTTCGAGCTACCAGTGACCTCGGCCGACCCCCCCACACGCACGCAGACGGGAACGCCGACCCACGCCAACCCGCGCTGACCCCACCCACGCTCACCCAGTCGCTATCCGCGGGCGCGGTTCCGCCGACGTTGTCTGTGGCCAGCCTGACCAGCCCGATAACGCCCGCCGGAGAGATGATGTCCAGTCCGCGTCTGGTGTGGCGCCTAGCTGCCATCGCGGTCGTGCAGACGCTGGCGGCGGTGCTGCTCACGGTCTGGGCCGCTGCGCGCCCGCTCGCTGGTGTCGACGTCCCGGTGCTGGGCGGGCTGCTGCTGGTGCTGACGCTCGCGTTCGCCGCGGCCGAGCACGGGTCCGCCGACCTGCCCCAGCGGGATCAGATCGTCACCATCAGCCTCCACGAGCTCGTGGCTGCGGTGGCGCTCGTCACCGCCTCGCCGGTCACGTTCGTCCTCGCACGGACGATCGGTGGGCTCGTCTACCAGCTGACGCGCAGCAACAGCCCGTCCAAGGCCGCGTTCAACGTCACGATGTTCGCGCTGGACGCGGCCGTGACGGTGTCGGTGTTCCAGCTGATCGTCTCGGGGTCCGGCGAACTCACCGGCCCGGCTGCATGGGTCGGCTCGGTCGTCGCGATCGGGATGGGGCAGGTGCTGGCCATCGCCGCGATCGCCGGTGCGATGTCGGCCACCGGGAGCGCCGGCGTGCTCCGCGCCGCCGCGCGGACACAGCAGCTGATGACGCCGTTCGTCCTCGCGACCGCCGCCGTCGGGACGTTGGTGGCGCAGCTGGTGCTGCGCGACGGTCGGACACTGGCCCTCGGCGTCACGACCGGCGTGCTGTGGTTCGGCGTCCTGCGGGCGCTGGAGCTCATGGGGCAGCGCTACGGGACCTTGGTCGCGTTCCACGACCACACGGCCCGGCTGCAGTCGGCGACCGCGCTCGCTGAGGCGATCGAGGCGACGTCAGCGGCCGTCCACGCGCTGACCGCGGCGACCCTGGCAGAGGTGCACCTCAACGGTCGCGCCCACCCCACCGCGAGCCGGCGCAACGCGGTCCAGGGCTACGACGCGGTGACGGATCTGGCCCCGCTCGCGGACCACACGACGGCCGCGCCCAACGACCTCTCGCGCCGAGATGTGCGACGCGCCGTGACCGAGCCGCTGTACGCCAGCGACGGGACCGTGATGGGCTACCTGCTGGCCGGCTGGCAGCGTTCGGTGCGCCGACCAGCTGAGGCCCAGCAGACGCTCGCGACCGTGGCCCGGCAGAGCGAGGCGACGATCGCGCGGCTGCGGCTGACCGCATCCCTGCACGAGGAGCTCGAGGACAAGCACCGCCGCAGCCTGCACGACGACCTCACCAAGCTCCCCAACCGCAGCCACTTCACGGCGCAGCTCGACGGGCTGCTCGCGCGAGGTGACCGCGAAGCCGCCGTGCTGCTCGTGGAGCTCCAGGGCTTCCGCACCATCAACGAGACGCTCGGCCACGACGCCGGCGACGTGGTGCTGCGGGCCGCCTCGGCACGCATGGCGCGCACGGTCCGGGCGGACGACCTCGTCGCACGCTTCGACGGGCACCGCTTCGCCGTGCTGGCCACGGGTCCGGACGCGCGTGACGCCGGCGAGCTCGCGGACCGCATCCGTGACGCGGTGAGCCGTCCGTACGGGCACGACGGGGTCCGGCTCGAGATCCAGGCCACGGTGGGGATCTCCGCGCGCGTGACAGGCGACCCCGTCGACGCCACCACCTTGGTGCGACGGGCCGACACCGCGCTCAACCGCGCCCGCGAGCTCGGGGTCGGGTGCGAGCTGTACCGACCAGGAGACGACCAGGAGACGATGCGCCGGCTCAGGCACGCCGCGGCGCTGCGACCGGCGATCGCCGACGGGACCATCACCGCCCACTTCCAGCCCCAGCTCGACGCGCTCACCGGCGCGCTGGTCGGCGTCGAGGCGCTCGCGCGTTGGCACGACCCCGCGTTGGGCAGCATCCCGCCCTCGGACTTCATCCCGCTGGCCGAGCGCACCGGTGCCATCCGCGACCTCACCCACCGGGTGCTCGAGGACTCGCTGGCGATGGTCTCACGCTGGCGCGAACGTGGCATCCCGATGCGCGTGGCGCTGAACGTCTCGCCCGGGCTGCTGACGGACATCGAGTTCGCCGCGCACGTGGGTCGCGAGCTGCAGCGCCACAGCGTGCCAGCCGGCGCGCTCGTGCTCGAGCTCACCGAGTCCGCCGTCATCGAGGACCACGCATCGCGTGACGCGATGGCGGCGATCCGGCAGCTCGGCGTCGCGCTGTCGATCGACGACTACGGCACCGGCTACTCCTCGCTGCAGTACCTGCACCGCTTCGCCGCGTCCGAGCTGAAGATCGACCGGGCGTTCGTCGCGGGCCTCGTAGACGGCAGCACCTCGATCATCGTGCAGTCCACCATCGACCTCGCCCACGGGCTGGGCATGATCGTGGTCGCCGAGGGCGTCGAGGACGTCGCGACGATGGAGCGGCTCGCGAAGATGGGCTGCGACGTGATCCAGGGCTGGGTCTCCGCGCCGGCGCTCGACGAGCAGGGGCTGACCGCGTTCGTCGACCAGCTCGTGGACGGCTGCTGGATGCCGGGGGTCCCGGCATGACCTCCGTGACCCTGCGCCGCCGCGGCTGGCTGCATCCGGTGCTGACCGTCGGCGTGGTGCTGCTGGTGGCCACCGACCTCGGCGACGCCGGCACCGTGGTGGACGCCGGCGCGGTCCCGGGCACGCTCGCGGTGCTGGTCCTGACCGCGGCCGTCGCGCTGGCCACCTTCGCGGCGCAGGTGCTGCCCGTGCACCTCACCACCAGCAGCGGACGCCACACCGTCAGCCTGACCGACGCGGTGCTCGCGGCCGGTCTGCTCATCATGCCGCCGACGGCGCTGCTGCTGGCGATGGCGCTCGGCGT
The DNA here is from genome assembly GCA_041579655.1 of Nitriliruptoraceae bacterium. Lineage (GTDB taxonomy): Bacteria > Actinomycetota > Nitriliruptoria > Nitriliruptorales > Nitriliruptoraceae > JBFGFG01. The sequence continues at coordinate 134 of JBFGFG010000188.1, read as the reverse complement.
CGCGCCCGCCCTGCTGCGCACGCGCCCCTCGCCGCTGGTCTACATGGCGAACCTGTCGCACTCGTTGCTCGGCTGGTCCGCGGCCGCGTGGCTGTTCCACCTGCTCGTGGACACCGGGACCGGGCTGTCGCAGG
>JBFGFG010000187.1:0-5574 GCA_041579655.1 Nitriliruptoraceae bacterium | reverse complement strand
GTGCACGCCCTCGCGCTGGCGATGGAGCGCGGCGACAACCAGCGCTTCGTGATCGGCACCGGCAACCGGACCTCGGTCGAGCTGCTCTACACCGCGCTGGCGGCCGCCACCGACCACCGCCGCGACCCCGTGTTCGCCGACCCGCGCGCCGCCGACCCGCGCCACGCCTCGGTCGACGCCCGGCTCGCCGCCGAGGTGCTGGGCTGGAAGCCGTGGACCTCGCTCGAGGAGGGCCTGGCGGCGACGCTGCGCTGGGCGGACGACGCAGAGTGACCCCTCACCGTTCGCACCCGCTCGGACACGTTCGGCTAGATTGAGCGATCCGCAGCAGCAGGGACACGACGATGGCGTACGCAGACGAGGTCGGTGAGCGGCTGCGCAGCATCCGAGCGCGTCTCGGGCTCTCGCTGCAGGACGTCGAGCGGACCTCCGAGGGTGCGTGGAAGGCCGCCGTCGTCGGCTCCTACGAGCGTGGCGACCGCAACATCTCCGCGTCGCGGCTGTGCGAGCTCGCCGACTTCTACGGCGTGCCCGCCTCGGACATCCTCCCCGACGAGGGTGCTGGCGTCGGTCACCGCGACCGTCGTGGCGGCGCGCTCGTGCTCGACCTCGGCGCGCTCGAGCGCCTCGCGAGCTCGTTCGGCGGTGTCGTGCGCTACGTCGAGTCGATCCAGGTGCAGCGTGGCGACTTCAACAACCGCCAGCTCTCGGTGCGCGCGGACGACATCCGTGCGCTGGCGATCATCGAGGACCTGCAGCCCGACATGCTGCTGGAGTCCCTGCGTCGCAGCGGCATCGTCCGCGACGCGGACGAGTGACCAGCGGTCCGGCACCCTCGGCACGGGCTGTGTGGCTCCGTCGGTAGGCTCCGCCCATGGCTGATCAGAACCGTTCCCGTCGTGGCAAGGGCGGCCCCTCCAAGGGGCGCCCGTCGCCGTCCGTCCCGCCCGAACAGGCGGAGGCGCTCAAGCTCGCGCGCTCGCTCGAGAAGATCCTCGAGCGCATGCCTGCGACCCAGGCCGCGGTGCTCCGCTGGCGCATGGGCCTGCAGGACGGCCAGCCCGCGTCGACCGCCGAGACGGCCCGCCAGCTCGGGCTGAGCCTCGCCGAGACGCGCGACATCGAGGCCCGTGCCTTCGAGCACATCCGCGAGGCCATCCCGGTCGAGCACCTCCAGCGGTTCCTCAAGGCATGAACGTGCTCGTCGAGCTCGTCGGGGGCGCGGGCCTGTCCGACGTGGAGGTCGACCAGCTGCTGGCGATCACGGCCGACTGGCAGGTGCTCGCCGACCTCTCGTTCGCCGACCTCGTGCTGTTCGTGCACGACCGCGAGCTCGACCAGTTCGTCGCCGTGGCCCAGATGCGGCCGTACACGGCCCAGACGATCTACCACGAGGACCTCGTGGGCGAGCGCTGGGACGCGGGCGACCGCTCGGCCGTCGCGCGCGCGTTCACCGAGGGTCGCATCGTGCGCGACGGCGACCCGGACTGGTCCTCGGGCGTGCCGGTGCGCGAGGAGGCGATCCCCGTCCCGTTCGACGGGCGCATCATCGGTGTGGTCACGCGCGAGGCGAACCTGTCGATGGTGCGTGCCCCGTCGCAGCTCGAGCTGACCTACCTCCAGACCGCCAACGAGCTCTCCGCGATGCTCGCGTCCGGCGCGTTCCCGTACCCCGGAGACGAGCCCGAGCGTGAGCTCGCACCCCGGGTCGGCGACGGCCTGCTGCGCGTGGACCCCTCCGGCACCGTCCAGTACGCATCCCCGAACGCCATCTCCGCGTACCGGCGGCTCGGCGTGGTCGGGCACGTGCTCGGCCGCAACCTCGACGAGCTCGATCTCGACGCCGACGCGCTCGGCGAGGCGCTCGCCGACGGCGAACCGCTGGAGTCCGAGGTCGAGGCACGCGGCGCGGTCGTGCTGCGCCGCCTGCTGCCGCTGGTGCGCGACCACGAGGTGCTCGGTGGCCTGCTGCTGGTGCGCGAGATCACCGAGCTGCGTCGTCACGAGCGCATGCTGATGTACAAGGACGCGACGATCCGGGAGATCCACCACCGGGTGAAGAACAACCTCCAGACGGTGGCCTCGCTGCTGCGGCTGCAGTCGCGCCGGCTGACCTCTGAGGAGGCCCGCGAGGCGCTGGGCGAGTCCGTGCGCCGCATCTCGTCGATCGCGCTCGTCCACGAGACGCTGAGCCAGGACTCCCGGCAGCGTGTCTCGTTCGACAAGATCGCCGAGCGGCTCGTGGGCATGCTCGCGGTGGGCCTCACCGCCCCGGACCGCCCGGTCGAGATCCACACCCACGGCTCGGCCGGCGAGCTCGAGGCCGAGATCGCCACGCCGCTGGCGTTGGTGGTGTCCGAGCTCGTGCAGAACGCCGTCGAGCACGCCTTCCCCGACCGGGGCGGCTCCATCGACGTCACGCTCGACCGCAGCGGCACCGAGCTCGTCGTCGTGATCGCGGACGACGGCGTCGGCATCCCCGAGGGCTGGAACCTCGAGGAGGCGGCGAACCTCGGGCTGCGCATCGCCTCGACGCTGGTGGAGACCGAGCTCGCCGGCACGATCACCGTCGAGCGCGGCCCCGTGTCCGGCACCCGCGCCGAGGTCGTGCTGCCGATACCGGGCTGACCCAGCTGCTGAGCCTGGTCAGGGGGTGGGGGTCTCGCCCGGCAGCCCGGACTCGCCCGGCAGCCCGGACTCGCCGGGGATGAGCGTGCCGGTGTCGCCGCCGAGCGAGGGGTCCTGCGGCTCGCCGAAGATCATCGGTGCGACCAGCAGCGTCAGCCCGAGGGTGACCAGCAGCGCCACGCCCATGCTGATGGCGCCGCGGAAGCGCGTCGGGACGCGCGGCTCGACCGGCACCGTCGGCCCTGGGACCCAGCGCTCGTCGGACGCGCTGTCGTCGATCGGGGCGGCGCCCTGCGGCGTGGTCAGCCAGGTTCGGGTGGTCACGGTGCTCCTCGGGACGGGCCGAGCGTACGACGACGGCGACCCCGGAGGGTCGCCGTCGACGAGTACGTGTGTGCGGTGACTCAGCTGGCCACGCGACGGCGCTGACGCTGACGCTGACGACGCAGGGTGCGTCGCTCGTCCTCGTTCAGGCCGCCCCAGATGCCAGCGTCCTGGTTGGTCGCCAGGGCGAACTCGAGGCACTCCTCGCGGACGGAGCAGATGTTGCAGATGCGCTTCGCGGCATCCATCTGCTCGACCGCGGGACCGGTGGTTCCGATCGGGAAGAAGAGCTCGGGGTCCTCGTCACGGCAGGCGGAGGAGGTGCGCCAGTCCATGCTCTGGCCTTTCGATGTTGGGGGATACGCGTGGGGGGAGGGACGCGTAGCGGGAGTTCGTGAACGCATTCACGAAGTCCGTGTAAGCCGACGATATAGCTGCCGAGGGGGTCCGACAAGGGTCTGCTTGCAAGTGCGAGCACATCGCTGGGTTGCCGCGCGGTGGACGCGCGATGAACGTGTCCAAACGGACGATACGGATGGTTCAGGCTGCCCTGTGCGTCCGACGCAACGTCCGCCGTCGCGCGATGGCGGACGCAGGAGCGAGCACGAGCACCGCGTCGGGCCGGTAGCGGAGCCGTACGACCTCGTGCGTCCCGATGTGGTCGCCGTCCACCATCAGGTCGACCGGCCGGGTGCACCGCAGCTCGACCTCGCTGAGGTCGTGGGCGACGTCGATCGCGTCGTCGCGCACGTGGTCGGCGCGTGCGAAGGCGCGCCCGAGCGCCCGCAGGATCCCCCAGGTGCTCACCGGACGCACCGCCAGCAGCTCCAGCCCCGTCGTCGGGCCGGCGTCCGGGGTCAGGCGCAGGGCTCGCGGCCCCAGGTAGGTGTAGGGGTCGACGTTGCCGGCGACCACCATCATCCGTGGGCCGTCGAGCCCCGCCACGCCATGCACCTCGATCGCGGGGTCGCGACGGTCGATGTTGATGGCCCACTCACGCAGCCCGAGCAGCACGAACGCGACCTGCCGCAGCCACCGCTTCATGCCCGGGTGGTCCTCGACCCGTCGCACGACCGCAGCGTCGAACCCGATCCCGGCCTGGAAGCCGAACAGGCGGCCGTTGGCCTCGCCGAGCCCGAGCGGGCGGCTGCGGCCGGCGAGCAGCTCCTGCAGCTGGATCTCGGCGGCGGCACGCGCGTCGTTGGGCAGCCCCAGCGCGCGGGCGAGCACGTTGGTGCCGCCGCCGGGCACGAGCCCCAGCGGGATGTTGCTGCCGGCCAGCCCCTGGAGCACCTCGTTGGTGGTGCCGTCCCCTCCGAGCACGAACACCGCGTCCACGCCGTCGCGCACCGCGTCGAGCGCGAGCTCGGTGGCGTGGTCGCGCTCGCGCGTGCCGACGACCGAGAGCTCGACCTCGGGGTCGAGCAGCCCCTCGAGCGTGGCACGCACGGCGTCGTTGGTCGTGCTGGCGCTCGGGTTGTGGATCAGCCGGACCCGCAGCTTGCCGGGGGTGAGCGGACCGTCCTCGATGGTGGTCATGGGGTGGCCGGTGGTGCGGTGGGAGCCGTCGGCGGTTGCGGGGCGGCGGGTGTGGGCGTCGGTGTGGGTGCCGGCGTCGGGGTCGGGCTGGGTGTCGGGGTGGGCGTCGGGCCCGGCGCCGGGCCGGGCGTGGGCGTCGGGGAGGGGGTGGGTGACGGTCCGCCGGTGGGCTCGTCGCTCGGCACGTCCGTCGGTGCCGGGCTCACGGTCTCGCTCGGGGATGGTGCCGGGATTGGCGACGGCGTGGGGGAGGGGCAGGTCGTGCGTGGCGCCCGTGCGTCGCTGAAGCTGCGCAGCTCGGTCTCGGGGCACCACGGCGCCGGCAGCAGCCCGGTCTCGACGTCCACCTCGAGCTCGACGGTGCGGTGCTCGGGCAGCTCGAACGCTGGGCCGGGCCCGGGACCGAGCACGTCGCGCATCACCCGGGCGAAGATGCGGGCGGGCGGTCCGCCGCCGCTGACCCGCACGCCGCGGACCCGGGCGGTGCGGCGGGCGTCGTGGTGGCCGACCCACACCGCCGTGGTCAGCGTCGGCGAGCTCCCGACGAACCAGCCGTCGGCGTTGTCGCTGGAGGTCCCGGTCTTGCCCGCGATCGCGTGCCCCGGCACCCGTGCCGCCCGCCCCGTGCCGCGGGTGACCACGCCCTCGAGCATCTCGATCGCCTCGAACGCGATCACCTCGTCCACGACGAGGGCACCTGCGGCCGACGCCCAGACCACCTCGCCGTCAGCGTCGAGCACCCGCGCCACCGGGGTGGGTGGCACGTGGGTGCCCATCGCCGCCAGCGTCCCGTACGCGCTGGCGAGCTCGAGCGGGGTGCAGCACGTGCTGGTGCCGCCCAGCAGCACCGACGGCTGGTCGCCGAGGGGGCTGGTCACGCCGAGGCTCCGTGCAGTCGCGGCGACGCGCTCCACCCCCAGCGCCAGCCCCAGCCGCGCGAACGCGGCGTTGTCGGAGCGCCACAGCGCGGACTGCAGCGTGCTGGTGCGTCGGCCGGAGCCGCGCACGGACCACGGCACGGCGGCAGGCATGCGGCCGCCCGTGGCGTCGATCATCGAGCTGCCGGTGTAGCCGTCCGCCAGC
>JBFGFG010000186.1:0-5602 GCA_041579655.1 Nitriliruptoraceae bacterium | reverse complement strand
GCTGCGTCGCGTCACCCGCCCACCGGGTCCAGCGCGCGGCCCTCGCCGAGGTGCTGGCCGGTCAGCGACGTGGCGTGGTCCACGAGCCTCGCCGGGGGGCCCTCGTACACGACCGTGCCGCCGTCGGTGCCTGCGCCCGGCCCCATGTCGATGATCCAGTCGGCACGCGCCGCGATGTCGAGGTCGTGCTCGATCACCAGCACCGTGGACCCGTCGTCGACCAGACGGTCCAGCAGCCCCACCAGCCGCTCGACGTCGGCCATGTGCAGCCCGGTCGACGGCTCGTCGAGCACGTAGAAGCTCGCGTCGCTGGCCATCTCGATCGCGAGCCGCAGCCGCTGACGCTCGCCGCCGGAGAGGGTGGTCAGCGCCTGTCCGAGGCGCAGGTAGCCCAGCCCGACGTCGGCCAGCGACGCCAGCATGCGCGCGACCTTCTTCTCGGTGAAGAACGCCGACGCCTCGTCGACGGACATGCCGAGCACGTCGCTGATGGTCCGGCCGCGCAGCTCGTGCTCGAGCACCGCGTCGTCGAACCGTCGCCCCTCGCACACCTCGCAGACGGTGGCGACCTCCTCCATCACGCCGAGCGACGTGTAGACCAGCCCCAGCCCGTTGCACTCGGGGCAGGCCCCGTCGGAGTTGAAGCTGAACAACGCGGGCTTGACGTGGTTGGCCTTCGCGAACGCCTTGCGGATGTCGTCGAAGATGCCGGTGTAGGTCGCCGGGATGGACCGCCGCGAGCCGCGGATCGCGGACTGGTCGAGGAACACCATCTCGTCGCTGCGCGGCATGCAGCCGCCGATCAGCGAGCTCTTGCCCGACCCGGCCACGCCCGTTACCACGCACAGCACGCCGAGCGGCACCTCCACGGTGACGTCCTTGAGGTTGTGCTTCGAGGCGTTGGCGATCTTCAGTGATCCCGTGGGCTCGCGCACGACGGTCTTGATCGGCACGCGGGTGTCGAGGTGCTCGCCGGTTCGGGTGCCCGACGCGCGCAGCTGCGCGACGTCACCCTCGAACACGATGGTGCCGCCGTCGGGGCCGGCGCCCGGCCCCATGTCCACCACGTGGTCGGCGCCGAGGATGACGGCGGGCTCGTGCTCGACCACCAGCACCGTGTTGCCCTTGTCGCGCAGCTGCAGCAGCAGCTCGAGCATGCGGTCCACGTCGTGCGCATGCAGACCGACGGTCGGCTCGTCGAACACGTAGGTCACGTCCGTCAGCGCCGAGCCGAGGTGGCGCACCATCTTCACGCGCTGGGCCTCGCCGCCCGAGAGCGTCCCCGACGAGCGGTCCAGCGAGAGGTAGCCGAGGCCGATGTCCACGAACGCGTCGGTGGTCTGCTGCAGGGTGTCCAGCAGCGGCGCGATCGTGGGCTCGTCCAGGTCGCGCACCCACGTGGCGAGGTCGCTGACCTGCATCGCGCAGGCCTCCGCGATCGTGATGCCGCCGACCTTCGAGGTCCGTGGTCCCTCCGCGAGCCGCGTGCCCTCGCAGGACGGGCAGTCGGCGAACGTCGCCGCGCGCTCGACGAAGCGACGCACGTGGGGCTGCAGCGCGTCGGGGTCCTTCGAGAACGTGGACTTCTGCAGCTTCGGCACCAGCCCCTCGTAGGTGACGTTGATGCCGTTCACCTTCACCTTCGTGGGCTCGGCGTACAGGAACGCGTCGAGCTCCGCCTTCGTGAAGTCCTTGACGGGCTTGGTCGGATCCATGAAGCCGGACTCGGCGAACGCCTGCACCATCCAGCCGCCGGCCTTGTAGCCGGGCACGGTGATCGCACCGTCTTGCAGGGACAGGGTCTCGTCGTACAGGGCGCTCAGGTCGATGTCGGGCACGCTGCCGAGCCCGTCGCAGCCGGGGCACATGCCGCCGGTCTGTGAGAAGGTGCGCCGCACCTTCGTGCCCTTGTCCTTGCCCGTGGCGACCGTGATGACGCCGCTGCCCTGCACGGACGGCACGTTGAACGCGAACGCCTGCGGCGGGCCGACGTAGGGGTCGCCGAGCCGGCTGAACACGATGCGCAGCAGCGCGTTGGCGTCGGTAGCGGTGCCGACGGTCGAGCGGGCGTTGGCGCCCATGCGCTCCTGGTCCACCAGGATCGCCGCCGTCAGCCCGTCGAGCAGGTCGACGTCGGGCCGGGCCAGCGACGGCATGAAGCCCTGCACGAAGGTGCTGTAGGTCTCGTTGATCAGCCGCTGGGACTCGGCCGCGATCGTGCCGAACACCAGCGAGGACTTGCCCGATCCCGACACGCCGGTGAACACCGTGAGTCGACGCTTCGGAAGCTCGACGCTGACGTCGCGCAGGTTGTTGACGTTCGCGCCGCGCACCCGGATGAGCTCGTGGCTGTCGGCCGCGTGCGTGGCGCTCGTGAGGTCGCTGGGCATCGTGGGTCCGGGCGCTCGTGGTCGTTGCGCGAGGCTAGGTGCACCACCCCCGTGTAGCGCCCGCGGCGCGCGGGCATGGTCAGGTCCCGAACGCCGAAGGTGAACGCGATGGACCCCGAGACCCGGATCGACACGATGGCCGAGACCATGCTCGACGCGCTACGGCTGCTCGAGGAGCGCGGCTACAGCGACGACCTCGAGCTCCAGGACGGGAAGCTGCGCCGCACGGGCACCGACGAGACGCACCCGCTCGACGAGGTGGTCGTGGACCACACGTTCCGCTTCGAGGGCGACACCGACCCCGCCGACGAGTCGATCGTCCTCGGACTCAGCCTCCCGCGCTGGGAGTCGAAGGGCGTGCTCGTCTCTGCCTACGGCCCCGAGGCCAACCAGGAGGACGCGGTGCTGCTCGCACGGCTCGCCCAGGGCTGAGTTCGGCAGCTGGTACTCGTGGATCGTGGCTGACCCGACCGGCCCGACAGTCGTCGGTGCTTCAGCGACCGTGTCAGGCGGGGGCTGCGAGCCGCCCGGCGGCCGTGCGCACGTAGTGGCCGACGCGGTCGTCGACGGTGGCCTGGACGATGCGGTCGACCCACCCGTCGACCAGCATTGCGGCGCGGGCTTCGGGGATCCTCCAGCGGCGACGGCCGGTGACCTCGGACAGCAGCGCCTGCCGGTCGACGTTGGCGAGGGTGTCGTGGACGCCGCCGACCATCATCGCGCAGCGGACCGTCAGCGACTCGAACAGCATCGTGGGCACGGTGTCGTACAGCGGCGCGAGCTGGACGGCGCCGGTCGGGTCCAGCAGCAGCGACAGGTTCTTGGCGTGCGCGTTGCTGTTGCCGATCAGGACGGTGAACACCATCGCCCCGACGAGGCGCGACAGCTCACGGTCGACGTCCTGCGCGCCGGCGGTCAGCAGCTGCGCAGCTTCGAGCAGGCCGGGGCCGCCGTGTGCCTGGTACTTCGCCCGCCGGCCGTTGCGTCGCACGTCGGTGCCGGTCGCCTGCGCGAGGTCCTCCTGGTGGATGCGCCGGACCGTGCCGGTCGGATCGACCTGTCGGTCGTAGCGCTTCACGATCAGCCACGGGTCGCCGGTGTGGTTGACGATCGTCGGGTCGATCGACGTCAGCTCGACGCGCTGCGCGAGCTCGAGCGCGGCGGCTTCCTGCTCGACGACGCCCTGCAGGCGTCGGCCCCGTGGGTCCATCTTGAGGATGTGGGTGGACGGGTACCCACCGACGGGGCGCCCCCAGCCGCACCCCTGGTCGGTCTTCACCAGCAGCAGCTTGTCCTGCATCCCGGCCAGTGACAGTTCGCTGTCGTCGGCGGCGCCGAGCGGCGCGTCGGGCAGGGACGCGACCGCTGTGGCGAGCTCGTCGAGCGTCGCGTACGGCTCCACGTACGGCGTGCGGGTTGCGTCGCCGCGGTCGGGGTCGACGATCGTGCAGGCACCTGCGACGTCGCGTCCGAGGGCGGCGATCATCGCCCAGGTGTCGTCAGACACGATGCCGCGGTTGCCGGCGATGACGTCGCGCAGCGGCCCCTCGGGCAGCAGCCCGTCCAGCCACGAGGTGGCGTCCTGCCGCGACCGGGAGACGCGCAGGCTGTTGGAGATCACCGGGCTGTTGCCCGGGTAGGCCGCCAGGGCCTCGTCGCTGTGTGTCAGCCGGATCGGGTCACGGCGCCGTCGCTGCTGGAGCGTGGCGACGTGCATGCCGTGCAGGTGCAGGTGCAGCTCGGTGGGCCGGTCAGTCATCAGAGCCGCCGCGGGGGCGGACGACGAGCTCGAGGTCCAGGACGCGCAGCAGGTCGAACGCGAGGTCGATCAGCCGGTTGCTGCGGCCGGACTCGACGTCGGCGAAGTAGGACCGCGTGACGCCGAGCTGCTCGGCAAGGTCGTGCTGGGTGAGCTCACGGCCGTTGCGGCGCACGTCACGCAGCGCGTACATCAGCTCCTTGAAGCTGCGCACCCGGTACTCCACGTCAACCGTCTTGTCTCTGTACAGCGACACCGCGCCGTGCCGTCACTGTGTCGCAATGTAGCGACAGTCGTCGGTCTCGTTGAGATGTCGCAACATAGCGACACGCCACGAGCGTGCTGCGGCAGCGCTGGGCCGTTCGTGTACCCGTGCCGCCAGTCTGAGCTGGCCACCGACGGTCACGTCCGTCAGATGATGCGACCGGCGTGTTCGCGCAGCGGGACCCCGTCGAGGATGCGCTGTGGGCCGAGCCGTCCGAGGTCGAGCGTCGGCGTCACGCCGCAGATCGACTCCGCGAGGTGGCGGCCCATCGCCGGCGTGTGCTGGAAGCCGTGGCCGGAGAAGCCGGTGGCGACCCACAGCCCGTCCACCCCCGGCCACGCGCCGAGGATGGCGTTGTGGTCCAGGGTGTTCATCGCGTACAGCCCGCACCACCCACGAGCGATGCGCAGCTGGTCGAACGCCGGCAGCACCCGCACCAGCTCGGGCCAGATCGTCTCCTCGAACCCCTGCCGGCGGTAGGTGAAGTCGAACCCGACCGGGTCCTCGTCCAACGACCATGCGACCTGCGCCGTCGCGTCGCCCTCCGGCAGCAGGTACAGCCCGCTGGGCGCGAACACGCTGGGCAGGGATGCGAGGGGTATGGGCGTCTCGACCACGTGGACGGTCCGCATCACCGGCTCGACCGGCACCTCGACGCCGGCGCTCGCCAGCAGCGACGTGGACCAGGCGCCAGCTGCGACCACCACGTGCGCGGCCTGGAGCACCTCGCCGCCAGTCAGCCGTACCCCGGTGGCCGACCCGTCGGTGGTGACCAGCCCGTCCGCGTCGGCCGCGATGTAGGTCGCACCCATCGCGATCGCGCGCCGGCGGAAGCCGTCGAGGATCGCCGTCGGGTCGATCGCGCCGTCGCGCGGTCCGAAAACGCCGCCGACCACCTCGTCGTGCGCCCGGTAGGCGGGCCAGCGGGCCGCGATCTCGTCCGGCCCGAGCCACGTGACGTCGCAGCCCAGCCGACGCTGCAGCTCGATGCCCTGCAGCGCGGCCTCGCGACCGGCCTCGTCCGACAGGAACAGGTTGCCCTGATGGTGCGCGGCCGGGTCCGGACGCCAGCCGTCCACCGCCATGTCCTCGGCGAACGTCTCCAGCAGCTCGAAGGTGTGTAGCGACATGCGCACGTTCTCCTCGAGGTTGAACTGCACCCGCAGGTTCCCGTCGGAGCGCAGCGTC
>JBFGFG010000185.1:0-5622 GCA_041579655.1 Nitriliruptoraceae bacterium | reverse complement strand
CTCGCGCGCTTCCGACTCTGCCGCGACGTCCTGCGCGACCTGCTCGGCGAGCCAGGACGGGACCGACTCCGGCACGTCCGTGGAACCGCCGGGCGTGTCGTGGAGGCCGAGCTGGCCCTGCTCCTCGGGCCACACCAGCTGCGGCGGCCACTGCATCCACACCACGACCGGGACGTAGCCGGGTGGCGTCGCCTCGCCGCCGGCAGGGACGGCAGGCGCCTGCGGCTGCGGCTGCGCGGCCGCGGCGGGCTGAGCTGTGGCCTGGGCCGACACGCCGCCGACCGTCGCGGGTGCGGCGGTCGTGATCGAGGGCTCGTGCGCCGGTGGCGCGAGCGGCGGGGCTCCTGGCGGTGGCACGCGGGGAGGGCCGGACGGAGGCAGGCTCGCCACGGGTGCGGGGCTGGTCGTGCGGACGGGCGCCAGCGTCGTGGTGACGGGGACCATCCCGGGAGGCGCGGCCGGCGGGGCCGCGCGCGGCGCGGCGACGGCCGGATCCGGTTCTGGCTCGACCGGCTCGTGGTCGCCCGCGGTCTCGCCGTCAACCATCGCGTCGGTGTCCGCACGCCAGCGGCGCAGGTCCCGCACCTCGGCGATCGCCAGCCACAGCGCCAGCACGCCCGGGACGAGCACCCGCGCCTTGGAGCCGGTGACGGCCGTGAGCATCCACGAGGCCCACGAGATGTCGGCCACGACCTTGCCGACCACGAGGCCGGCCGGGGTCAGGTCCACGTCCTGCGACGGGTTCGCGTCACCCTTCGTGCGGAAGGCGAGCTCGCCCTGGGCGGACTCCACCGAGACGATCCGGTGGGTCGTGAGCCCCTCGGCCTGGTTGCGGTACGTGATGACGTCGCCGGCGACCAGCGTGGTCGGGTCGACCTCGTCCACGAGCACCATGCCGCCGGCGGGGTAGCCCTCGGGGCTCTCCATCGAGCCACCGGTGAGCACCGTGGCCCGGTAGCCGGCCATCGGTGCTGCTGCGATCAGCAGCAGCGTTGCGGTCAGAAAGAGCAGCACCGCGACCCATGCTCGAGAGATGAGCCGGGCCACGGTGCGCTCCTTCCTTGGAGACCGTCAGGGTCAGGCGTTGTTGACGGTCTGCTCGCTGTCGAAGGTGAAGGTGACGTCGGTGGTCACGCCCTGGACGGTGTCGCCCGTGCCCACGGGCAGCGACACGTCGAAGCAAAGCACTTCGCTGGCCGCCGCGGCGAGCGTACGGTCGCCGAGGTCATCGCCGGCGGCCGGGTTGCCGAGCACGAGGGTGCCCGCGACGGAGCCCACGAGGCCCTGGTAGAGGTAGGAACCGGGCGTCACGTTGTCGCAGGTGCCGTCGGAGCCGGCCTCCTGGGTCTCGAGCCAGACATCGAGGTCGAGCTCGGCGGCGAGGACGTCCTCGGTGGTGGTGGAGGTGAGCGAGTAGCGCAGCTGCAGCGAACCGCTGTTGGTGATCGTCGCCTGCTGGACGCTGGCGGTGTCCCCCGGTGCCATGTTGGTCAGCGAGAAGTCCATCGTCGCGCCGGTGGTCAGGTCGATCGTGCCGGCCGTGATGTTCGCGACGTCGACCGTGTCGCTGTCGGTGAAGAGGGCGCCGGAGAAGCTGGCGGCCATCGTGGCGGCCGTCAGGCTCAGCACGAGCACCGACCGCAGCAGCCTGGCGTTGGACGGACGGTTGGCGGTTTCGGTCGAGCTGCGCATGGCGTTCCTTCGCGTCGCGGGCCTCATCCCCGTCGACGACCACTCTCAGCGTTGAAGCGTTCCGCCCACTTATGGTGTTCATGCCACGACCGTCAGCGGTCACGCTGCCACCTGATGGCCACACGACCGGGCGCGTATGGCACGATCGGACGAAAGAGAGGGACAGATGTCACTGCAGACCGAGCTCGATGCCCGCGCCGCCAAGAACCGGGAGCGCTTCCCGGCCGACGTGACGGCCGCGATGGACGCGAACGTGGCGGCGGTGACCGCGGCCAACCTCGCCGACTCCACCCTGCGCGTCGGTGATCCGCTGCCGGACGCCACGCTGCTGGACGTCACGGGCGCCCAGGTCACCATCGCGCAGCTGCTGGCCGAGGGACCGCTGGTGGTCAGCGTGTACCGCGGCGGCTGGTGCCCGTACTGCAACATGGAGCTGCGGGCGCTGCAGGAGCGGCTCGAGGAGATCGCCGAGGCCGGTGGGCGCCTCGTCGCCGTCTCCCCCATGACCCCGGACGCGAGCCTGACGACGGCCGAGAAGGCCGACCTCGCCTTCCCCGTGCTCTCCGACGTCGGTCTGACGTTCACCCGCTCGCTCGGGCTCGTCCACGACCTGACCCCCGACGTCAAGGCGCTGTACGACGCCTGGGGCTTCGACACCGACACCGTCAACGACGGGCACGGCGACGAGCTGCCCCTGCCCGCGACGTTCGTCGTGGGCGCCGACGGCACCGTCGCATGGCGGCACGTGGACGCCGACTACACCCAGCGCGCCGAGCCGGACGACATCATCGCCGCGCTGCGCGAGCTCGGCTGAACCCGACGGCTTGCTTCAGCCGTCGATCGTGGCGAGCTCGACGTGGAAGCCGGCCTTCTCGAGCTCGCTGAAGATGTACGGCATGATCGGGCCCACGTCGGTGGTGGGCGGCATCTGGTCGAAGCCGTAGCGCGAGACGATGCCGAGCGCGAGACCGGTGGAGCCGAGCGTGATCGGGCTGCCGGAGTCACCGAGCTGCCACAGGGTCTCGGCCGCGTACTCCTGCTCGGTGATGCTGGTCAGCACACCCGGGCGGTCGCGCGTGAAGTCGTTCTGGCCGAGCAGGAGCCCGTAGCCGTGGTTCCACACGACGTCACCGACGGACGCGTCGGCCGTCGTGGCGACGCCCGTCGGGGCGTGGTGGCCGAGCATCTGCGGGTGGACGTCGCCCACCTTGTCCGCGTCGATCTCCACGAGCGAGAAGTCCACGAGACCGTCGTAGTCGTCGGAGTCGAACACGACGGTGCCGAACTCGTCGATGCCCAGCGCGGCGGTGCGCTGACCGACCTCGTCGGTGCAGTGCGCGGCGGTGCCGATGTACGCCTTCGGCTCGGGCCACTCCCCCGTCGCGGGGTCCTGCATCACGACGTCGTGGAAGATCCAGTTCCAGGTGCAGAACGTGTCCAGCTCGGTGAACGGGACCAGCTCCCAGCCACCACCCGGGTCGATCATGCCGGCGCCCGGCCGCAGCTGCGCGTCCTCGGCGTTCGCCGCGTAGGCCGGGATCGGCCGCTCGTCCACGTTGGCCGTGCCCGTGCCAGCGGCGACAGCTGACAGCGCGGATGCTGCGGTCAGCAGGGTGGCGAGAGCGCGACGCATGAAGGGCTTCCGGGAGATCGAGGACACAGGGGATCGTCCCTGTGTTCGACGTTTCCGGACGGCGCACCTGCCTCAGCGGTCGCCTGCGCGCTCCAGCAGCACGAGGTCGTCGCGGCTGATCAGCGCGCCGGCGTCACGTCCGAGCTCGTCGCGGACCTGCGCGCTGGTGCGTCCGAGGACGCGCGCGACGTCCGGCGAGCTGAGGCGCACCAGCCCGCGCGCGATCGCGGTGCCCGAGGGGTCCTGCACCTCGACCGGGTCACCCACGTCGAAGTCGCCGCTCACGCAGGTGACGCCGACCACCAGCAACGAGCTGGCCCGCTCGACCAGCGCCCGCGCGGCGCCCGCGTCCACGGTCAGGACGCCACGGGGGCGCAGCGCCGACCCGATCCACAGCCGTCGCGCCTCGAGCCGTCGTGCCTGCGCCACGAACCAGGTGCCGAGCTCGTGCCCGGCCACGACCTGCTGCATCACGTGCGCCGTGCGGGCGTCCGCGATCACCGCGTGGCAGCCGGCGCGCACCGCGACCGACGCCGCCTCAACCTTGGTGGTCATGCCACCGCTGCCCACGCCGGACGACGACCCACCGACGCTGCTGAGGTCCACCGTGACCGGGTCGTCCACGCGCGACACCAGCGTCGCGTCCGGGTCCGTCGCCGGGTTGCCGGTGAGCAAGCCCTGCACGTCCGACAGCAGCAGCAGCAGGTCCGCGTCCAGCATCGTGGCCACCACGGCCGCGAGGTGGTCGTTGTCGCCGTACACGAGCTCCTCGGTGGCGACCGCGTCGTTCTCGTTGATCACCGGCACCGCACCGAGCTCGAGCAGGCGGTGCAGCGTGGTCCGGCCCGTCAGGAAGCGGTGACGGTGCACCACGTCGTCCTGGTTGAGCAGGATCTGGGCACACGCAAGCTCGTGGCGGCCGAGCTCCGTTGACCAGGCGTGCACGAGCTCGCCCTGACCGACGGCCGCGGCGGCCTGGAGCGTGGGCAGGTCCTCGGGGCGCTTCGTCAGTCCGAGCTGGCCCATGCCGGCGGCAACGGCGCCGGAGCTGACCAGCACCACGCGCACACCGGTGGCGCGTACGGCCGCGACGTCGTCGGCGAGCGCCGCGAGACGGGCACGGTCGAGCCGCCCGTCAGCGGCACGCAGGGACGACGAGCCGATCTTCACGACCACCAGCGCAGGTGTCGTGAAGCGGCTCACGCCTCGCGCTCCTCATCCCAGTCCAGCGCGGCGTCGCCGTCGATCTCGTCGCCGTCGACGTCGTCCCAGCCCTCGCCGTAGCTGTCCACGGCCTCGACGAGCCCCTCGCGCTCGGCGCGTGCAGCGTCGTCAGCGGCGAGCTCCGCGGCGAGCGCGGCAGCGCGCTCGTCCTCGGGCAGGTCGCGCGGGTCGGGCGCGAAGTCCAGCACCAGGTCGCCGATGACGACCTCGTCGCCGGAGCGGGCACCCATCTTGATGAGGTCCTTCTCGACCCCGGCACGGCGCAGACGGCCGGCGAGGTAGCGCATCGCCTCGATGTTGTCGGCGGGCAGCATCGCGACCCAACGCTCGACGCGACGGCTCGAGACGACGTAGGCGCCGCTCGGACCGCGGCTGATGACCACGTCGTCGCGGGCACGCAGCGGACGCAGGATGGTCGGAGCGTCGTCGACGATCGTCTCCTCGTACGCGATCGCGCCGCGCACCTCGCCGACCATCTCGGCCAGACGCCAGCGCAGCGCCTCGAGGCCCTCACCGGTCAGCGCGCTGACGGTGATGACGTCCTCCTCGGCGAGCTGATCCTCGTACAGCTCGGCCATCGCCGCGCCGTCGGGGAGGTCCATCTTGTTGAGCACCACGACCTGCGGGCGGTCCAGCAGCGACGACTCGTAGCGGCGCAGCTCGTCGCGCAGCACGGCCAGGTCGCGCACGGGGTCGCGGTCGGGGTCGAACGGTGCGGCGTCCAGCACGTGAAGCAGCACGTGGCAGCGCTCGATGTGGCGCAGGAACTGGTGGCCCAGGCCACGGCCCTCGGCGGCGCCCTCGACGAGGCCGGGCACGTCGGCCAGCACCACGTCGGTGTTGTGGTCGCGGTCGCCGGCGCGCATCACGCCCAGGTGCGGGGTGAGGGTGGTGAACGGCCAGGCCTCGACGCGCGGGGTCGCGGACGACAGCGCGCGGATCAGCGAGGACTTGCCCGCGGACGGGAAGCCGACGAAGCCGACGTCAGCGATCAGCTTGAGCTCGAGCCGCAGGCTGCGGTCCTCGGTCTGCTCGCCGATCTCGTGGAAGCGCGGGATGCGACGGTGCTTGGT
>JBFGFG010000184.1:0-5669 GCA_041579655.1 Nitriliruptoraceae bacterium | reverse complement strand
GCATCGCGCTGACGGCCGCTTCCGTCGAGGTGGCAGACGTGCTCGCCGACCCGGTGGCCGTCACGTTGATGCTCGGCGACCTGCTCGACCAGCGTCGCAGCCTCTCGAGCCCGCAGCCGCGGTGGGTGCTGCCGTCGATCGGTCTCGGCCCGCGGGTGCTGCGCGTGGCGGTGCTGCCCACGTTCGCCAGGTCCGGTGACGACGTGGACATCGACGCGGTGTCCACCTCCGACAGCGACGCGCGCGTGCACCTGACGATGGCGCTGCGGCCGGAGCCCCACGCGCAGGGCACGGCGCTGACCACCAGGTGGCAGGTCGTGCTCGGCATCCCGGTCGGGCGGGCCATGGGCGTGGTGCTGACGCCGGCGATCGACCTGAGCATGGCGCGCATCGTGGACGAGGTCATGACGCGCACGGCCCGCACCGTCGGCTGAGGCTCCCCTCAGTCGACGAGCATGCCCGGCGAGGGCTGGACGATCACGACGCCGTGGCCCTCGAACGCGACCTGGACGTCCTGGGTGGGGCCGGACCGCATGACGCGCATCCGCAGCGCGCCCGACCACGCCACCAGCGCGTGCAGGTCGACGTGGGTCGGCCGTCCCTCCGTCGGCAGCGCGATCGGCTCGCCGTCGCTGAGCAGCGCGATCCAGCCGTCGCCGTGCACCTGCACGGTGACCAGGTCCGGCGCGAGCTCCGGGTCTCCCGCGTGCTCGACGCCCCACCCGAGCAGGTTGTCGAACGCCAGCAGCGCCTCGGCGCGGGTGACGAGACCGCTGCCGCTGCCGCTGAGCTGCAGCAGCGTCACGTGCTGGGAGTCGTCGGCGAAGAACACGTCGCCGGTGCCGGTGGCGCGCACCAGCGGCAGGCTGGGGGCGCGCTTGCGATGGGCCCAGCGCGTCGCGCCGACGACCCCGAGCTCGACCACGCCCTGCGTGGCCACGATGGTGCCGAGCCGGGCCACGGCGCCGGAGCGGTCGTCGAGGGCGCAGCGCAGCAGCCGGCGGTTGTCCACGCGGACCCGGTCGTCCGACATGGGCTCCTCGTCGCCGAGCAGCGGCCCGCGGATGCCGAGCGGGTCCCCGGAACCGAGGCCGTCGACCTCGTGCGGGACGCTGGCGTGCGGTGCGGCCGCCTGGTCCGTGGACTCCTCGCTCGGCGCATCAGCGTCGACCTCGTCCGGCGCGGGTGCGGACGCGTCCGGCGCGGCGTCGGGCTCGCTGCCGGCTGCGAGGTCGGCCTCCTCAGCCTTCTCAGCCTCCCCCGCCTCATCCAACGATGCCATGGCTGGAGCGGGCGCGCTGGCCACGCCACCGTGCCGGCGTGATGTCAGGTCGTGCACCGTCGCGGCTGGCATCACGAACACGTCGCCCATCAGCCCGGACGAGCTCGGCGTCGGCTGCCGGGCCTCCGGTGCGTCCGCGCGCATCGTCCACGGCGCGAGGTCGTCGTCCTCGTCCTCATCCTCGCGGTCGTCAGGGTCGTGGTCATCAGAGTTCGCGTCGGGCGCCGCAGCGACCGCGGCCGGAACGTCGTCGTCCGTGGGAGCCGGGGCAGCCTCACCGCCCGTCTCGGTCTCGTCGAGAGGCTCCGCGGCCCGGACCGCGCCGGAGGGGTACGGGAGCGGTGGCGGTGGCGTGCGCGGCGTGAAGAAGTCGACCGCGTCGAGGTGCGCAGCGAGCACCGCAGCCTCGGCCTCGCGAACGTCGTCGCCCTCCCCGCTCGTGGTCTCGGCCTCGTGCGGCGATGCCTCGTCGAGCGACGCGTCGTCCAGACCTGGAGCGGCGCTGTCCAGCGGGTCCACGGACTGGACGCCGTCGCTGTAGACGTGCTCGGACCATGCCCGGCCATCCCACCACCGCTGTGCGTGGCGGTCGGTCGGATCGGGGTACCAGTCGGCAGGCGCGTGCACTGCGGTGCCTCCTCGGGCTGGGATGTGGCGAGCCTACGTGTGGGGCGGCCCCGGCTCAGGCAGAACGAACCACTCGTCCAACGGCCATCCGAGCGTCCGGGTCAGCTCATCGAGCGCCCGTGCCACGCGCACGGCCGTGGCCGCAGGATCCGGGGAGGGCCGCATGGTCCGCACGACCCGCACGCTCTCGGAGCCACGTCGGCGAGTCCAGCCCGACGGGACCGGTCCGTCGCGGGCCACGCGCCGGCCCTTCCCCGACGTGGCCCGCAGCGTCGCCTCGACGTCGTGCCCGGCGCGGGCGCCGACGCGACAGGTGGTGACGTCGAGGTGGGCGAGCAGGTCCGGCTGCAGCCACGACACGACGCGGTGCAGCCGCGATCCGGGCGCACGGCTGTGCAGGCGCACCCGCTCCCCCGGCGCGCGGCGCAGCAGCATCGAGGCCAGCAGGTCGAGGTCCACCGCGTGCGCGCTGCTGCGCGGCGTCGGCAGGTCGAGCCTCACGCCGTCCATGTCGACCGGCTCCTCGTGCCAGATGCCCGCGGTGTCCCACCAACGAGAGGCCACGCCGGCTGCGTGCTCCTGGGGCGGCGGGCCGTCCGCCACGGCGGTGGTCCCAGCACGGATGGCGTCGTAGGCGGACTGCACCACGCGGAAGCGCTCGGCGTCACCGCCGGCGTCCGGGTGCAGGGTGCGCGCCAGCTGCCTGTAGGTGCGCTTCACGTCGTCGGCGTCGGCCGGTCCGGCGAGCCCGAGCACGCGCAGCGCCTCCGACGCGTCCACGGCTGCCTCCCGGTCCAGCACGCCCCGACGGCGTGCAGGTCGGACGGTAACCACCAGCGGCCGGCCGGTGGTCTGGCCGAGCGCCCGGATCCGAGCTCGGGCGTGGCAGGTGAACCGGACATCCGTGTGGAATCTCTCCTGTTGGCCGATGGGCCGAACCACGCCCGATCGAACACCCACCGGAGTCGCCGTGACCCGTCTCTCCCGCCGTGACCTGCTCAAGGGCCTCGGCTACTCGACCGCCGCAGCCAGCGCGATGGCGATGTCCCCCGCAGCGCAGCTGCTCGACACCCGCACGGTGATCGCCGGGGACGCCCCCGCCATCCGGTTCGCGAAGGTCGGCGCACCTCGTACCGACGCGCAGGCGCGGATCATCGCCCACCTCGACGACACCCACAGCACGTTCGCGGACGGCTCCATCGAGGTGCTGCTGCGCGGTGACGACCTCCACCGGCTGCGTGCCGTGGGCGCTGACGTCACGGTGCTCGACGACGACGTGCTGGCTGCCCGACGCGTGTCGGACACCGCGCCGCTGACGCAGCAGCCGGGCGAGCGCAACGACTACCGGGTCTGGGAGGACTACGAGGCCGACCTGCGGATGCTCGCGGCCACCTACCCGAGCAAGGCCCGGATGCTGTCGACGCCGCACACCTCGCTGCTCGGCTACCACGTGTTCGGCATCGAGATCGCGACCGACGTCAACCGCGAGGACGGGCGCCCGGTGGTGCACATCGACGGCGTGCACCACGCCCGTGAGTGGCCGTCCGGTGAGATGCCGGTGATGTGGGCGTTCG
Source organism: Nitriliruptoraceae bacterium (assembly GCA_041579655.1). Lineage (GTDB taxonomy): Bacteria > Actinomycetota > Nitriliruptoria > Nitriliruptorales > Nitriliruptoraceae > JBFGFG01. The sequence goes on along the minus strand of JBFGFG010000184.1, from coordinate 2,186 downwards.
ACCTGCTGGAGTCCTACGGCAGCGACCCGCGCATCACCAACATCGTGGACAACGCGCGCACGATCATCATCCCCAACCTCAACCCGGACGGCTTCATCCGCTCGCGCGAGTCGTACGCGGCCGCCGACAACTCGAACCTCGCCGGTCAGGTCGTGAGCCTCGGCCTGTCGGTCGCCGGCGCCGAGTCGTACAACCGCAAGAACCTGCGCAACCTGTCGGGCGTGAACGCGAACGTCGACCCGCTGCGCCGGGCCGGAGCGCGCTACGGCAACCCGGACGCGCACGGCATCGACCTCAACCGCAACTACGGCTTCCTGTGGGGCGACAACGACGGCTCCTCGGGGCTCGCGGCCAACCAGGACTACCGCGGCACGGCACCGCACTCCGAGCCCGAGGCCGCCAACGTCCGCTGGTCGTTCCTGCGGCGCGCGCCGATCACGGCGATCACGCACCACACCTCGGGCCGGATCATGCTCCACCCGTGGGGTCGTGACCCCGACAGCAACCGGTCGCGTGACTGGAAGGTGATGAACGACATCGGCATCGCGATGGCGACGTCGAACGGCTACGAGCCCAAGCAGTCCTTCGGCCTCTACCCCACCTCCGGCACCAGCCGGGACTGGGGCCACGCCGCGACGTCGACGCTGATCTGGACCTTCGAGCACGGCACGGAGTTCCACGGTCCGTACGCCAAGACGATCCCGGCGATGTACGCAGTGAACCGGGGCGCGTTCCTCACGCACGCCGAGATGGCCATCAACCCGGCCACGCACCTGGTCATCCGCGGCGACGTGCGTCTCGGCGGCGTGCCGGTGCAGGCCAGCATCGTGGCGGCGAAGGACCAGCAGACCCCGGTCAGCGGCGGCGGCTTCGTGGCCGACCCCGTGCGCGCCGAGATGTTCGCCGGCGCCGAGGGCCGCTTCGCGTTCCACCTGCCGCCGTCCACGCGACCGTTCCTCGAGTCTGCGCCGCACGACCTCGGCGACACCCAGATCCCGCGGGGTAACCCGTACAAGGGCGGCTTCGACAAGGTGCTGGACAGCCACAAGCTGACCGCCGGCACCGAGCCCTACATGCTGACCATCAGCCACGCGGGACGCTCCGTGACCGTGCCGGTCACCGGTGCCCGTGGCGAGGTCGTGGAGCTGGGTCGCATCGAGCTGTGAGGTGACGCCGCGGCCCGCGCCTCACAACGTGTCGCGGGCCCAGGCGGTGGAGAGCGCGTCCGCGTACTCGTTCCAGCGGTTGCCGGCGTGTGCCTTGACCCATGCGAGCTCGATCTCGGGCCGGGACTGGACGAGCGCCCAGGCCTCCTTCACGAGGTCGAGGTTCTTGATCGGACCGCTCTTGCGCGACCAGCCCCGGCGTTCCCACCCGGCGGCCCACTGCGTGAGGGTGTCCACGCACAGGCGTGAGTCGGTGTAGAGCGTGGTCGGGGTGCCAGCCGGCACGAGCTCGATCCCGCGGATGATCGCGGTGAGCTCCATGCGGTTGTTGGTGGTGTCGGGGTCGTGGCCGTGTGCGTGCTCGACGACCTCGCCACCGAGCACGTACACCGCGCCCCAGCCGCCGGGGCCGGGGTTGGGCACCGACGAGCCGTCGGTGAACACGCCGTCGCTCGGCCCGTCGTGGTAACGGTCCAGCACCTCGGCGAGGGTGAGGTTCTCCTCGACGGTGCCGGCCCGGCGCGTGGAGCTGCGACGAGGCTTGGACCCGTTCGAGCCGCGGTCCGGCGCTGCGGACGCCGCGGCAGGGCCACGGTGACACTTCATGCAGCGCGACGGCGTCCAGCCCGGGTAGTCCTGCTGGACCTTGGCGGACACCTCGAACGTCGCGCCGCAGACGCGGCAGGTCGCGGTCACAGGATGGCTCCGGGACGTGGTGGTGCGGACAGCGGTCGAGCGACGGTCAACGACCCTCGCGGCCGGGTCTCACTGGCCGATGCGCAGCTCCTCGGTGACCAGACGGTCGCCGAAGACGTTGCGGGTGTAACGGGCCGGGGTGCCGCGGTCGAGCAGGAACTCGACGGGGTTGCCCTCGAGGTCGAAGCCGACCGTCATGCCGCAGGTGTCGCAGACGTACGAACCCATCCCGTGGGCGCTGCCCACGAGGGTCTGCTCACCGTCGCAGCGCGTGCAGCCGCGGGTCGCCGCCATGTTGGCGTCGAGGGTGGTCATCGTGTCGTC
>JBFGFG010000183.1:0-5671 GCA_041579655.1 Nitriliruptoraceae bacterium | reverse complement strand
GGGCGTGGTCAGGCGATCTTCGATTTGGCGTGCTCACCGAACGCGCGCATCGGCTCGACCGGGCCGACCTCGATGAGCACCGCGCCGCTGTCGGAGACGGCTGTGTGCCCGGAGGGCCAGTAGTAGACCTCGCCGGCGCTGGTCACCTCCTCGGTGCCGTCGGCGTGGGTCATCGTGATCGCGCCCTCGAGCACGATCCCCCAGTGGTCACTCGGGCAGCGGTCGCCAGGCAGGCCCTCCAGCACCGGACCCATGTCGGTGCCGGCCGGAAGCGAGGCCCAGCGCAGCGCCATCGCGCCCCACTCGACGTAGCGCGTCTGCAGCTCGCCGGCGTCGAGCTCGACGGGCAGCTTCTCGGGGTGGTTCTTCATGTCATGCTCCTTGAGGTGCAGCGTCATCGGACGCATCCCCGGCCGGTGCCGGGGAGGTCGGGCCGGTGTGCCAGGGCTTGAGCCCCGCCACCGGGTGGCCTGCGTGGATCCAGGCGTCGAGCCCGCCCTCGAGGCGCAGCACGTGCAGGTGCCCGAGCTCGCGCAAGTGCGCGGCCGCGACCGCCGAACGCGCGCCCGTGTCGCAGTACACGACCGTCGGCCGCTCGGGGTCCAGCGCAGGGCGGTGCAGCGGGCCTGCAGGGTCTGCCCACAGCTCGAACATCGCCGGCGGCACGTGCAGGGCGCCGGCGATCCAGCCGAGCTCGGTGAGCTCGTCGCGCTCACGCACGTCCACGATCGTTGCCGTGCCTGCGTACTGGTGCACCTCGAGCACACCGGGGCTGATGACCGTGTCTGGCAGGCCGGTCACGGCGTGGGGCCGGGTCGGGCTCAGGGTTGTCGTGGTCTGCATCGTTGTGCCTCTCGGGTGGGGTCACCACAGAGGCGTGACAAACGTTGTCACACCGGGAAGCACGTCGGGCCGGGCAGGGGCCATCGCGGCGACTAGCGTCGGTCGTGCGGCAGACGCCGCAGGGGGCACCAGGTGCAGGAGACGGTCGGCAGCGTTGCGGCAGCGCGCGAGGCGGTCGCGCTCGGGCGCTGGGCGGAGGCGCTCGCAGCGCTGGATCAGGTGGCCGAGCTCGACGAGTCGGCCGAGGGCCTCGAGCTGCTGGCCACGGCGTCGTACGGCGTCACGACGCTGGAGGCGACGGTCGCGGCCTGGGAGCGGCTGCACGCCCTGCACGTGCGCCGCGGCGAGCCCGTCGAGGCGGCGCGCGCCGGCGCGATGATCGCGATGTTCCTGATGATGGACTCGGGGCTGATGGCGGCTGTACGCGGCTGGATCGCCCGCGTCGAGCGTCTGCTGGGCGACCGCGACGACACGCCCGTGCACGCGCTGGCGGCCGCCGTGCACACCTACGAACGCTTCATGGCCGGCGACCACGACCGCGCCCGGATGTGGGCGGCACGCGCCGTCGAGCTCGGTGTGCGACACGACGTCGAGCCGGCGCACATCCTCGGCCGCACCGCCGGCGCCCGCCTGCAGCTGTTGGGCGGCGACGTCGACGGGGGCCTCGCGGCGCTCGACGAGCTGGCAGTGCTGCTGCTCTCGGGTGACGTGGCCCCGCTGGTCAGCGGGATCATGATGTGCGAGCTCGTGTGCGCGATGCAGGGGCTCGCCCAGTACGACCGTGCCGAGGAGTGGAGCGCCGCGTTCGAGTCGATGCGCGCGACGTCGGGCTTCGTCGGGGCGCTGAGCGGTCGCTGTCGCGTACACAGGGCCGAGATCCTGCGGCTGCGGGGCGACTGCGCCGAGGCGGAAGCGGAGGCCCAGCGCGCCTGCGACGAGCTGCGACCGTGGATGCGACGCGAGCTCGGCTGGCCGCTGACCGAGCTGGGGACCATCCGGCTGCGGCGCGGCGACCTCGCCGGCGCCGAGGAGGCGTTCGTCGCGGCCCACGCCAGCGGGTGGGACCCGCACCCCGGCCTCGCGCTGGTGCGCTTCGCGCAGGGGGACGCCACGGCGGCGCTGCGGCTGGTCAGCGACGCGCTGGAGCACCCGGTGCGCGTCCCGTCCAAGGAGCGCCCACCCGTCGGCGGCCTGTCACGCGCACCGCTGCTGGAGGTCCAGACGCTGCTGTCGGTCGCGGTCGGCGACCTCACCACGGCCGCGACCGCAGCGGACGAGCTCGGCACCATCGCCGCCATCTTCCGGAGCCGCGCGCTGGCCGCCGCAGCGGCGTTGGCACGAGGCCGCGTCGCCGTCGCCCGGGGTGACGGGACCGCTGCGGTGACGGACTGCCGGGTGGCCGTGGAGGAGTGGTGCGTGATCGGCGCGCCGTTCGAGGCGGCGGTCGCACGCCTGGCGCTGGCCGACGCGTACGACGCTGCGCACGAGCCGGCCCTGGCCGCTGAGGAGCGTTCTGCGGCGCAGGCAGGGCTCGACGAGATCGGCGCGGTCGTGCCGACCCCCGGGTCGCAGCGCGCCGCCACCGCCGAGGACGGCGTCACGGCCCACACGGGCGGCGACGCCGACGCGGACGAGGCGGCGACCGTGTTCCGTCGCTCCGGCGACACCCGGCTGGTTCGCTACCTCGACGAGGAGGCAGTCGTCCGCGATCTCGTCGGGCTGCGCTACCTCGAACGGTTGCTCGCGCATCCGGGGCGGGAGCTGCACGTGCTGGACCTGGTCCGTCTGGAGCGTGCGCCCGAGGCCGGGACCGCCACGCGGGTCGAGGTTGGCGCGCTGCCCTCGGCCGGCGGTGACGCCGGCCCGATGCTGGACGACCAGGCGCGACGGGCGTACCGCAACCGGCTCGACGAGATCGAGGAGGACCTCGCCGACGCCGAGCGCACCGGTGACGCCGAGCGCGCCGAGCTCGCCGAGGCGGACCGGGAGTTCATCCTCGCCGAGCTCGCCCGCGCGTTCGGGTTGGGCGGCCGAAGCCGTGCCGCCGGCTCGACGTCCGAGCGCGCCCGCGGGAGCGTCACCCGATCCGTGCGCTACGCCCTGGGGAAGCTGCGCGAGCACGCGCCGCGCCTCGCCGAGCACCTCGAGCACACCGTGCACACCGGCACCTTCTGCAGCTACCGACCCGATCCGGCCGCCACCCCCCTCTGGACGCTGTGAGCGGGGCCGTCGATCACGAGCCGCCGTCTGGTATCAGAACAGATACCATAGACCTATGGACACCCCGACGCTGCTGCGTACGGCCCGCCTCGACGCCGGGCTGACCCTGCGCGAGCTCGCGGACGCTGCCGGCACCTCACACTCGACCCTGAGCGCGTACGAGTCCGGCCGCGTGGACCCACGCAGCGAGACGGTCCGGCGCGTGCTGGCGGCCGCCGGGTGGCAGCTCGTCGCCGAGCCCACACCGCGACCGCTCCGCGAGCCGTGGCAGGCCTCGCCCGGCGACGAGCTGTGGAACGCGATCGAGCTGGCGGACTGGCTGCCGAAGAAGCCGGCCACGGAGCGGCTGCCGTGGCACGCACCGGTGTTCGGACGCCGCTGATGCTGCCGCAGAAGGTCGTGGCCGTCAGCACCGCGCTGCACGACGCCGGCATCCCGCACGCGTTCGGTGGCGCGATCGCCCTCGCCTACTGCGTCGCCGACGCGCGCGGCACCGTGGACATGGACGTCAACATCTTCCTCGGAGCCGAGGACGTCCATCGCGTGCTCGCCGCGCTCCCGGACGGCGTGGCCTGGCGCGACGAGGACGTGCGCCTCATCGAGGAGGTCGGCCAGACCCGCGTGCTGTGGGACGACACCCCGGTGGACCTGTTCTTCAACACCACCCCGTTCCACCGGGACGTCGCGCTGCGGGCTCGCGCCGAGCCGTTCGGCCCCGTGCAGCTGCCCGTGCTGGCATGCCGGGACCTCGCGGTGTTCAAGGCGTTCTTCGACCGCACCAAGGACTGGGCCGACCTCGAGGCGATGGCCGCAGCCGGCGTGCTCGACATCGCCCACGTCTGCGGCGTGCTCGTCGAGCACCTCGGCGCGGACGATCCGCGCGTCGCTCGGGTCCGTGCGCTGGGCGGCGAACCGGGTGGAGCCGCCCCTGACGTAGCGGGCCGTCACCGGGCCTGAGGCCGTGCCAGACTGGCCGCAGCCCTGCACCCACCTCAGGAGCATCTCGTGGCGAGCAGCGACCCGGTCATCCGGTGGCTGATGGACCCGGAGCGATCCGACCCGTCGATCCGGTGGCAGGTGATGCGCGACCTGCTCGACGCCCCGCCCGACGAGTGGCAGGCCGAGCGCGCCCGAGTGGAGACCGAGGGCTGGGGCGCACGGTTGCTGTCGCACCAGGATGCGGACGGTCAGTGGGCCGGCGGCGCGCACTTCCCCGCAGGCTTCACGTGGGACCAGGAGGAGGGTCAGCCGTGGACCTCCACCTCGCACGCGCTGGCGCAGCTGCGCGAGCTCGGGCTCGCCCCGGACAGCGACAGCGCCCGACGGACCGTCGAGCTGGTCGGCGCCAGCTGCCGGTGGGAGTACGACGACCTCCCGTACTGGGGCGGTGAGGTCGAGCCGTGCATCAACGGCGCGCTCGTGGCGAACGGCGCCTACCTCGGCGTCGACATGGCACCCGTCGTCGAGCGGCTGGTCCCCGAACGGCTCGAGGACGGCGGCTGGAACTGCGAGGCAGAGAACGGCTCGGTGCGCTCGTCGTTCGACACGACGATCAACGTGGTCGAGGGCCTGCTGGAGCACGAGCGCGCGACCGGTGGGACACCTGCGTCACGCGCGGCTCGTGCCAGCGGCGAGGAGTACCTCCTCGAGCGGTCGTTGTTCCGTCGGCTGTCCACCGGCGAACCCGCGGACCCGAAGTACCTCGCCTTCCTGCACCCCAACCGGTGGCACCACGACGTGCTGCGCGGTCTGGACCACTTCCGAGCGGCGGGTCTCCACACCGGCGACGCACCCGACGAGCGGCTCGCCGACCCGATCGCCCACGTCCGGGAGCGCCGCACCGCTGACGGTCGCTGGGCGCTCGACCACGACCCCCGCGGGCAGCGATGGTTCGACGTCGACGACGGCGAGGGCCAGCCGTCGCGCTGGATCACGCTCCGAGCGCTGCGCGTCCTGCGCTGGTGGGACGACCACCACGGCTGACCCGTGCCGTCACCGACGCCGTCAGCCGGTCGCGAAGTCCACGTCGGCCGTCGCCACCGTGCCGCCGGTCCGGCCCGGCGCCTTCGACCAGCTCCAGTACATGTTCGCGTAGGCGATGGACTGCTCGGGGCTGATCGGGGCGCCCCACGGCTGCATGTCCTCGGTGGTGTGCGCATCCTCGACCAGCGTCGCGTCGTAGCCGCGCACGAGCGCGCCGTGCAGCGTCGAGCGGATGCACGCGTCGGTCTGGGCACCCGTCACCACGAGCTTGCCGACCTTGCGCTCGGCGAGCAGCTGCTCGAGGTCGGTCTCCTCGAACGAGTCGCCGTAGCTCTTGTGCACGACCGGCTCGTCCTCGCCGGGCTGGAGCTCGGCGATGTAGGCCCAGCCCTCGGAGTCCCGTGGCATCTCGTCGTCGGCGTGCTGGACCCAGATCACCGCCACGTCGTGGGCACGAGCGCGGTCCACGAGGGTGTTGATGTTCGTGGTCACGCGCTCGACGTCGAACGCGTCGGCGACCACGCCCTGCTGCATGTCCACGATGAGCAGCGCGGTGTTCGGTCGGTCGTCGATGGATGTCACGGGGCCCTCCTCGGTGGGTGTGCTGCGACCATAGGTCGAGGGT
>JBFGFG010000182.1:0-5729 GCA_041579655.1 Nitriliruptoraceae bacterium | reverse complement strand
TTCCGTGGTCGCACCCACCTGGTGTCGCCCGCCATGGCGGCAGGCGCCGCGCTGACCGGCCACTTCGTGGACGCCCGTGAGATGGAGCAGAGCTGATGCAGGCAGTCACCGAGGTCACGGGCACGGTGTGTCCCATCGACGCGAACGACGTCGACACCGACCAGATCATCCCCAAGCAGTTCCTCAAGCGCATCGAGCGCACCGGGTTCGGGCCGTTCGCGTTCCACGAGTGGCGCTTCCTCGACGACGGGGTGACCCCCAACCCCGACTTCGCGATGAACCAGCCGCAGCACGACGGCGCGTCCATCCTGCTCGCGGGCGAGAACTTCGGCTGCGGCTCGTCGCGTGAGCACGCGCCGTGGGCCCTCGAGGACGCCGGCTTCGAGGCGATCATCGCGCCGTCGTTCGCGGACATCTTCCGCAACAACTGCGCGAAGATCGGCGTGGTCACCGTCGAGCTCGACGGCGCCACCGTGCGCAGCCTGTTCGAGGCCGTCGAGGCGGACCCCAAGACGCAGCTGACCGTCGACCTGTCCTCGATGACGGTGATGGGCGGCGGCGTCCAGGCGAGCTTCACGCTCGACGAGCACGTGCGGCACAACCTGATGAACGGTCTCGACGACATCGCGCTGACGATGATGGAGGACGACGCCATCAGCTCGTTCGAGTCGGGCCGCGCCAGCTACCGCCCCGTCCTGCGCTGACCGGTTCGGCGACGCGCACGCATCTGCTCACGTCGCGTTGACCGCTCGGAGTGGGACCAGCCGTTCGGCCCGGGTCGGACCGCCGTGCTGACCGACGTGGCGGGCGCCGCGCGGGTCCACCGACGCGTCCACGATCGTCCCGAAGCGTGGCAGCACCACCAGCTCGCCCATGTGCGCGAGCGCCGTCGCCGTGGGGCGTGGGCCGTACAGCCGCAGCGCCTCGCTCCGCGTGGCCACCACCGCCCGCTCGCCGAGCGTCGCGCGCCACCGCGCCGCGACCTCGCCCGGGTCCTCACCGTCGTGCAGGCTCAGCGTGCGGACCCGGGGCTCGCCGGCGAGCACGCGCACGCCGTCGCGCAGCTCGGGGTGGTCCGCGAGGTCGATCACCTCGCGTGGCGGGATGGTGAGCATCCCGTGGTCGGAGGTCACCAGCACCGTGACGTGCGGTGGCAGCCGTCGCTGCACGGCTCGCAGCACGCGGTCGACCTCCGCCACCGCCGCGCGCCAACGGGGCGAGTCCGCGCCGTCCTCGTGCCCGGCGTGGTCGACGTCCGGATGGTGCACGTACGCCAGCGCCTGCCCCTGCGCCTGCGCAACACGCGTGCAGGCGACGTCGAGGCTCGCCTCGAGGCCGCGTGCGGTGATCCGGTCGCCACCTCGCAGCGCCGCTCGCGTGAGCCCCGAGTCGACGAACCCGGGGGCCAGCACCACCGTCGTCCCGACGCCGGCGGCCGCGGCCTGCTCGAAGCAGGTCGGCTCGGGCTGCAGCTGCTCGGGCACCACGATGCTGCGGGCGTCGAACCCGCCGCCCCGCTTGCCGATGTGCCAGCGCAGCCCGGCCAGCGGGTGGTCGTGGCCGGGCACCGGGAACGCGTAGCCCACCAGGCCGTGCTGCGCGGGTGGCAGACCGGTGCCGATGGAGGCGATCGATGCGACGGTGGTCGACGGGAACACCGCGTCGACGTCGCCGGTCAGCGACGACAGCAGGGGAGCGGCGTCCGGGTGGCGGGCCAGCTGTCGGCTGCCGAGCCCGTCCACGACCAGCAGCACCACGCCACGCCCGACGGCAGGCAGCGGGGTCCGCGCCGCACCGGCGCGGCCATCGGTGAGGTGGTGCAGCACCGAGGGCAGCACGTCGGCGAGGCTCGCGGTCCCGTAGCGCGGCGCGGTGATCTGCTCGGCCCGTCGCGGCAGCTCCACGTCAGCCGGGTCCGAGGCCTCCATCCGCGCCGCCTCTCAGTAGCCGAGCTCGACGTCCACGGGGCCGAGCAGCTCGTCGTCGGCGATCCGGCGACGCACGTTCTCGCGCACGCGCTCGGCGAGCAGCGGACGGCCCATCGCCTGCGTGTTCGCCGTGTGCGGCGTCAGCAGCACGTTCGGCAGGGACCACAGCGGGTGTCCGTCCGGGAGCGGCTCCGGGTCGGTGACGTCGAGGCCCGCGCCGCCGAGCCTGCCCTCACGCAGCGCCGCGACCAGGGCGTCGGTGTCGACGTGGCCGCCTCGGGCCACGTTCACCAGCACCGCGTGGTCCGGCAGCGCGTCCAGCAGCGCCGCGTCGACGATGCGTTCGGTCTCGGGGGTGAGCGCGAGCGCGAGCACCAGCACGTCGGTGCGTGCCGCCACCGCGTGCAGCACGTCGGTGCCCACGACCTCGTCGGCCCCGTCGATCGGCCGTGGATGTCGCGTGACCACGGTGGTGTGCGTGCGCCACGGACCGAGCAGCCGCAGCAGCGAGCTCGTGATCTCGCCGCCGCCGAGCACGGTCACCCGGGCACCCAGCAGGTTGCGTCCGTGGTCCGAGCCCCAGCTGGTGGCCCGGGCGTAGCGGTGCAGGTCGCGGCAGCAGGCCAGCGCGAGCGCCAACGCCATCTCCGCGACCGGCTCGGCGTACACGCCCTTGCCGCAGGTCCACGTGCGCTCGCCGTCGAGCACGTGGCGGAAGTTGTCGATGCCGGCGAACGGCAGCTGCACCCACGGCACCGCCGGCGTCGCGCGCAGGGTCGCGGCCAGCCCGTCCGGGTCGCGAGGGTCCGCCCACACGACGCCGTCCGCGCCCTGGGCCTCGTCGACGAGCGTCCCACCGCCCGCCACCACCGCGTCCCGCAGCCACGGGGCGCGGCCGGCGGGCAGGACGGCGATGCGCACGGCGGGCTCCTGGCGTCGGCGGCTGACCGGCCACCGACGGTAGCGTCGAGCCGACCCTCGGACGGAGCGGGTGTGCACGACGGTGCGATCGGCGTTTTCGACTCTGGGCTCGGGGGTCTGACGGTCGTCCAGGCGTTGGCGGACCTGCTCCCGGCCGAGGAGCTGGTGTACGTCGGGGACACCGCCCGCTACCCGTACGGGCCGCGACCTGCCGACGAGCTGCAGCGCTTCAGCCTCGAGATCGGCAGCTGGTTCGTCGACCGCGGCGTGAAGATGATCGTGGTCGCCTGCAACAGCGCGACCGCGGCGGCGCTCGGCACGCTGCGCGAGGCGTTCGACGTGCCGGTCATCGGCGTCGTCGCGCCCGGGGTCCGGGCGGCGCTGAAGACCTCGACCACCGGCGAGGTGGCGGTCATCGGCACCGAGATGACCGTCGCGTCGGGCATCTACGAACGCACCGCCGACGAGCTCGGCACCGGGCTGCACCTGCGCACGCGCGCCTGCCCGGCGTTCGTGCGGCTGGTCGAGGAGGGCACGACGCTCGGCCCCGTCGCACGCGCGGCCGTCGAGGAGGGGCTCGCGGGGCTCATCGACGAGGTCGACACGCTCGTGCTGGGCTGCACCCACTTCCCGCTGCTCGGCCGCACGCTGTCGGAGGTCGTCGGTCGACGCGTGACCCTGGTGTCATCGGCGGACGAGACCGCGTTCGAGGTCCGCGACATCCTGGGCCGAACGGGCATGGCCAGGGCGGGAACATCGGGCGGTCGCCGGTTGTTCTTCACCTCAGGAGACGTCGAGCGCTTCAGCGCGCTCGGGGAACGGTTCCTCGGCTGGCCCCTGGGGGCCGTCGAGCGCTGGACCCCGCCCGAGCCCCAGCCGGCCGTCGACGACACCGCGTGCACCCCCGCCACGACCTGAGGACCACCATGCGACGCGCGTCGTCCCGTCTCCGGATGCTCGGATCCACGGCTGCGATCACGCTGGTGGTCACCGCCTGCGCGTCCGGATCGACCGCCGCCACGGACGAGCTCGCCGGTGACGTCCTCGAGGTGGTCGGGGACGTCCAGCAGCAGGTGCTGCCGGTCGACGGCCCGACGCCGAGCGAGGTCACCAAGGTCAGCTCCACCGAGGCCGCGACCGACGCGTCAGCCGGCGACGACAGAGCAGTCGCCGCAGAGCCGTCACCGGCGCTGTGGTGGACGGCCGAGACGCTCGACGGACAGCAGCTGGTCGCCGCCGACCTCGCGGGGCAGGACGTCGTGCTGTGGATGTGGGCGCCGTGGTGCTCGGTGTGCAACCGAGAGGCACCGGACGTCGCGCGCGCGCTCGCCGACCTGCCGGACGGCGTCACGCTCGTCGGTGTGGCCGGCCGGGACGAGGTCGACGCGATGCAGGAGTTCGTGGCCGAGCACGGCCTGCAGGAGATGACCAACGTCGTCGACGCCGACGGCGAGGTGTGGGCGTCGTACGGCGTGTCGTACCAGCCGGCGTGGGTGTTCATCCCCGCCGGTGGTGCGGCCTCGGTGGCGGCCGGGTCGATCGGCTACGACGGGCTGTTCGCCGGCATGGAGCTCGTGTTCGGCGGCCGCTGACCAGGGGGTCCACGCCTCAGGCGGCGCTCGACGCGAACCACTCGAACATCGGCAGGTTGCGCAGCAGCCACCAGATCGGCACGGCGGCGGCGATCGCGACGCCGAGCCGAGGGGCGATGGTCGGACGCACCGGGCTGCGGCCGCGCTCGAAGCGCCACCAGCCCACCAGGCCCCACAGCAGCAGCGGCAGCAGCGCGACCGTCAGCAGGTTGTGGTCCATCGCGAGCGTGAGGTCGCCGCGGGTCAGCGCACGCGTGGCACGCAGCGTCCCGCAGCCGGGGCAGTCCAGCCCGCCCGTGACCCACTTGAACGGACACGTGCCGAGCGAGCCCTCGACGTTGGGGTCGATGACGTTGACCACGACGCACACGCCGAGCGCCGCCGCGGCCGCGAGGGCCGGACGGTGCGCGCGCCCCGCCGACCGAGCGGTCAGCGGGGGTGGCGTCATGGTCAGCGACATCGTGGCCTCAGAAGTTGGTGCTCACGCCCGAGCCGGCAACCATCACGACCATGAACAGGGCGTACAGCACGACGCCACCGACGCCGACGCCGACGGACCACAGCGTCCACTTCTTCGCCTGCGCTGCGGCCGCCTGCGCGCCCGCCATGTCGCCTGCGCCCACGAGGCTGTTCGCCTTCGCCGCGTTCACGATGCCGGCGATGCCCAGCGGCAGGCAGCACAGCACGGTGGCGACGATCGACTGCCACAGCCAGGTGTCAGGCGCCTGACCCGACGAGCCCATGCCCGGCGCGGTGCTGAACGACGGGGCGCTGGATGCGGCCGGCGCCTGCGGGGTCGCGGCGGCGGTGTGCTCGGTCCAGGCGTTGCCGTCCCAGTACCGCTGCTGGCTGGCGTCGTTGGGGTCCGGGTACCAGCCGGCCTGCGGGGTCTCGCTCACGTGGTGCTCCAAGGTGGGTGTTGGTCCGCCGGACCCTAGTCAGACGACCGCCCTGCGTCACCGTGGCTCGTCGCCGGCAGCGCGGCCCAGCTGGGGGAGCGCCGCGCGCAGGGCGGCGGGCAGCTCGGCGGCTCTCGTCGCCGTCGGGTCCCAGGCGACCTCGCCGGTTGCCACCCACCACAGCACGACCGCGTCGGCCCACCACGAGGGCAGCGTCGTGGCCCACACGAGCATCGCCGCGCCGTCCTCGGCATGGCCGTCACACCAGGCTTCGTCACCGACCTCGAGGCCGCAGTCCAGGCACAGCGCCCGCCACTGCACCGGCCCGCAGGTGGGCAGCAGCCGCGGCCGGGCGTCGCAGCAGCAACAGTCCAGGGACGATCAGCATC